>CANQAJ010000056.1 GCA_947589365.1 uncultured Clostridia bacterium
GCTGTAATAACAAAAAATAATTATATTCGCACTCAAATTTATAATAGCAAGTTAATTTATTGACAAAACCGTATTTAGAGGTTAAAATATATGATAATACGGAAAGGACGGTAATTATATGGAGGAGATTATCGAGAAAAATACTAACGAGGATCAGCCGATTATTGAATTTAAAAATGTAAGTAAGGTTTATACACTATATAAAGACAGCAAACAGCAATTCATTGCACTTTTTGTTAAATCAAAAAAATTCAAAAAGCACAAGGCACTGGACGGGGTTAATTTTAAAATCAATAAGGGGGAATCCGTCGCAATTATAGGAAAAAACGGTGCCGGAAAATCCACAGTGCTTAAAATGATAACCGGGGTTGCCTTTCCGACAAGCGGAGAGGTTATGGTAAAGGGACGGGTTGCAGCACTGCTTGAGCTTACGGCGGGTTTTGTTCCGGATATGACCGGAAGGGAAAATATCAGCTTTAAATGCTATGTGCTTGGTCTTGGAGATGCCGAGATAAAGGAAATAGAGCAAAAGGTAATAGATTTTGCCGATCTTGGGGAATATATTGACCAACCTGTACGTACATATTCGTCCGGCATGAAGATGCGTCTGGGTTTTGCCATAAATATCAACATGAATCCGGATATTCTTGTCATAGACGAAGCACTGAGCGTCGGAGATGCGGCATTCAAGAAAAAATGCAAAAATAAAATACGAGAGATGATAAAAAGAAATATAACGGTATTGTATGTAAGTCACGGGAAAGATATCCGTGAAATATGCGACAGATGCATTTATCTTCAAAAGGGTCAGGTTATTTTTGACGGTTCCATGGATGAAACACTTGAAAAATATCCTGAATTTGCGAAATAATAGTTTGCGGTATTGATACAATATTTGTTTTTGTAATATTTTGCTGAATTTGTTCATAAGCTGTAACGGTGATGCGTTTGAAAAAGTTTTTTCCGCTTATCGGTACAGCTGTTATTTTTGGATTCGGCACTGTGCTTTATATGGCATATCCGCTTTCCGATAGGGCGGCATGGAGCTATATTGTATCAAGTGTAAATTTTTCCGCTTGGGAGCTGTATAAGCCGTTCGGATATTCCTATATTTTTTTCATAATTATAGAGCTTTCGTACCTCCGTCCGGTGCTGCTGAAATTCCTCGGAGCCAAGCTTATAGGAATGTATGTACTTTGTGCCGCAATTTTATCGGGGGCAATGCTTTGCCGTTTTTTCCCTGTGAATGTACCGGTTTCTCAGCTTACTGCCGCGGCAACAGGTGTAATCCTTGCACAGACAGTGGGATACAGGCTTTATGCATCAAATTTCAAAACGGATTATTTGATAATTCCGCTGATTGTTTCACTCTGCGTTATGATATTTCTTTTGATAATGCTTTCGTTTTATCCTCCGCATTGGGGAATTTTTTATGATTTTTATTCAGGCGGTTTCGGACGGTATGTGTAATTTATATCATTTATTATAATAAATTAATTAAAATAAAAATGAAATTGTTGAGATTAAAGAATCTCAGGCATATTATAGGTAACGGTAATATTAAAAAATTCAGTAAAACTGAGGGATAGGTAAGGTTCTGTATTTTCCGGCGGAAGTATATTACTTTTTGGTTATACAATGCGTAAATGTTGAAAACTCGGTTAAAAACGTGGAAAATTAGTTAATTGAATGTTGAAAACTCGGTGGAAAAGTTGAGAATATCGGGATTTTACGTATGTTAAAACGGTTAAATTACTTTCAACAGGGTAAAAAATTAAATTTTTGATACCAAAAAAATAACAATTTGTAATATTCTGTATGTCAAGCAGCAATTTGAATAAATTTTATATTTTTTTCCGTTATTGGTTCATTATTGGCAGAATATTGTTTTGGTTTTTGTAAATCGTCTTGAAATTAATATATGATAATGTTAAAATATGAGAGGGTGATTTGTTATGGGAAATGAAAAAATTGATAAAAATATAAACAATGGGGTTATGAGATATTTCGGACTCGGAATACGTGTGATCGTTGTTGCAATTTCACTGATTATGATATATTGGTATATAGATTCACGTTTTATCGGTTTCGGTAATATCATCGGCATACCGTTTTTTCTTATAACATTGGGCTGTGCGGTATTTTATAATTACATAAGAAAATTTATATCAAAACTCAGGAAAAAGAAGGGCGGGAAAGTTTTAGTGAATATTGTTTTGGTGCTTATCGGACTTTTTCTTATATATGTTGTATGTGCCCTCGGACTTATGCTTTACGGTTCCGGCAAAGCTCCTGAAAAAGATTCAACAGTTGTTGTACTTGGCTGTGAAGTCAGGGGAGAAGAACCGAGTCAGGCACTTAAAAACCGACTTGATTCAGCATATCGGTATCTTGCCGAAAATCCCGATGCCAAGGCAGTGCTTTCCGGAGGACGGGGAGATAATGAAGATATAAGTGAAGCGGAATGTATGTACAGGTATCTTAAGGGTAAGGGTATAGCTGAAGAAAGGCTTTATAAGGAGGATAAATCCTCGACAACATATGAAAATATAAAATTTACAAGGGAAATTATTAAGGACAAGGGTCTTAGTGAGAATATAGCTATAGTAACGGATTGGTACCACGAATACAGAGCGTCGCTTATAGCAAAAAGACAGGGAGTTGAAAATGTAGGGGCAGTTGCGGCACCTACACAGACATATCTCACGGCTAATCTTGTTACAAGAGAAATATTTGCTCTCGGCAAGGAATTGATATTCGGGTGATTCAAAACACTCAATTATTTTTGAAGTCCGTATATTGCTTTTTACTTGTACAACAGAATAAATCGGTTTATCCGGGAAAGCATCGTCAAGGCGGTGCTTTTTCTATCAGGATGAAGTGAATTAATACGAAACCGGTCGTGTAATAAAAATTAATTATTGACAATTCAAAAAAAGTATGATAAAATACAAACGGTTAGTTGCCTCTAATTATAATCGGCAGCTTTTTATAACTGTCGATGGTTAGTTATATCTAATCTACAAAATGTTTAAGTGTTGAACGGAGGTATTGTTATGTTAAAAATTACGGTTAAAATTGATGGTATGATGTGCGGAATGTGCGAAGCACATATCAATGACGCTATTCATAGTAATTTTTCGGTAAAAAAGGTAAAATCATCACACAGCAAGGGAAAAACGGAAATAATTACCGAAAATTCACTCGATGAGGATAAGCTTAGGGAGGTAATAAAGCAAACGGGTTATACGGTTGCGGGGATACATTATGAACCCTATGAGAAAAAAGGTTTGTTTCGCAGATGAGTGGGCTGAGGGATGCGGGAAATGATGATAATTTTAATATACTCCCTTTATGTAAATTCATAAGGGGAGTATAGCCTTATATCAGTAAATATTTATTGACTTTATCCTATTATTTAAGTACAATAAACATATAGGAAAAATATTTTTGATGAGGAAAAAATGAATAATATGAAAATACTTTACGGAACTGCAAACAGGGCAAAATTAAATCTTATGAAAAATGTTACGGCACCTCTCAATATTGATATTATCTGCCTTGATGATTTGGAACAGTCTCTTCCCGAAATTGTTGAGAATGGGAAAAATCCTCTTGAAAATGCGGAGATAAAGGCAAGGGCATACTACAAGGCATTTTCCATGCCGGTGTTTTCTTGTGACAGCGGTTTATATTTTGACGGTCTTGACGAAGCCTTGCAGCCCGGTACATATGTCCGCAGAGTCAACGGCAGAGAATTGACGGATGAGGAAATGCTTGTTTATTATTCCATGCTTGCAAGAAAAAACGGGAATAAGCTTATCGCAAGATACAGAAATGCAATATTTCTGATTTTTGATGAAAATACCTGTTTTTCAAGCATGGATATATCAATAGCAAGCGAACCGTTTATTTTGACAAGCGTTCCACATAAAAAAAGGGTAAAAGGCTTTCCGCTTGATTCTTTATCATTGGATATCCAAACAGGAAAATACTATTATGACCTGACGGAGAGAACAACATTACATGATAGTATGGATATCGGTTTGAGAGAATTTTTTGAAAATGCCCTTTCGGGATTGAAGTAACATAAGGAGATGTATCCGGTTGGTTAATGTAAGATATGTAATTGCAAGGATAATATATATCTGCTCGGTTACGGAAAAAGGACGCTGCTGTGGCATGATATGGGGAGTAGGATATAAAGCATTATTGAAAAGGGTTATAGATTTTTTGTACAGCTTTGTTGAATTATTATACAGTAATAATTTTTATAATACAGAACATATACTTAAAGATTTTGAGATATTTTGTCGCAGTAATAAAACGTACAGGGAAGTTTTTATTTCCTCAGATGAAAATTTTTTTGATATTTCTGCTATTGATTTCAGCATCGGTAAATTTGGTGAAAAATATGATAATATTAATAAAATAATGTATATACTGATATCTGCTCTGAAAAATGAAACTGATAATTTTCATACGGATAAGGAAAAAATTTATCATCTTTTTGATTCATTGCATAATTTGCCAAGGGTGTATTTTGGTACGGACAAAAGGAGGATTTCCGCCGATACTGCAATAGAATATCTGAAATTAAGTCTGACAGGTTACACCGGGAAAATCCTTTCGGATAAATTACAAATGAATTTATCCGCTGAAGAATAATATAAAAATAACAAACAATGGTTTTTATCCCGTTTACCACGGTTATAACAGTAAAAACAAAGTATGCTCAATAGTTGTTGAATTTATTTGGGTTTATTAAGTATATTTTCCGATTATTAACTCAAAGAAATGAGTGGAAAGCTTGTAATTTGAAGTAACAGTGAGATGAAGGTAAGGTGAATTATATGTTTATTACAGAAAAATTGAAATGGACAAGGGAACCATTATCATTTTCCGTAACGGATAATCGTATTGAGATAATAACCCGTCCGCATACGGATTTATGGCAGCGTACATACTATCATTTCAGAAATGATAATGCACCTGTTTTACAGATGAGTACAAATGAGAAATATTTTTCATTTACCGTAAAGACGGAATTTGAAAGTAAGCACCGTTTTGACCAGTGCGGTATAGTAATGTATCTTGACAGCGAAAATTGGCTTAAAGCATCAATCGAGTATGAAAATGATGATTTTCAGCACCTCGGAAGTGTTGTGACAAATAACGGTTACTCCGATTGGGCAACCGCTGCAATAGATGCATCCGTCAAATCTATGTGGTATCGCCTGAGCCGCAGAGAGGATGATTTTTGTATAGAATGTTCCGAAGACGGTATAAATTTCCGACAAATGCGTATCTGTCATATGTCGGAAGCCGGTGGGGAGATATCTTTTGGGGTTTATGCGTGCAGTCCGGAGGAATCGTCTTTCAGAGCTGTATTTACGGAAATGAATATCACGGAATGTAAATGGCTTGCTCACGACGGTCAGAAGCCGGATGAAAATTGATAAATGCTGCGTGCCGATGCTGCCAATTTTTGATTACTCAGGGTAAAAGGTTTGTTATTTAAGCCTGCGGAGTGGCTCGTCAGAGCCACTCCAGACACTGTATCTGTTCGTTCCGACAGGCATTAGATTTGCTGTATAAAAGTATCTTCACTATTCAAGCCGAAAAGTTAATACGGTAGCAGTACTTTCTCCGCCGAAAATGCGGACATGGGAACGGCGGCTCACCGCTTAAGAAATGTTACACTTAATCAAAAATAATGTGCTTATTATCATATAAGCAAAGAAGAAGGATACAAGTCCTAAAATCACGGCAGGAAATACGGCAATAGCTGCAAAGCTTGTTGCAATGCCGAGAAGACCCGTGAAAATCGAGCCGAATATACCGAATAACAATCCGCCGAGATAACAGCGTGTGCATTTAGCTGCCTTGCAGTTGTTCTCCGCTGTGAATGAGAAAATTAACAGCGTTAAGAGAAGTACAAATCCAGTTATGAGGGCAACCCACGCAATGAAACCGACAGTTGTGATAAGAGAAAAGACAAAGAGCAGAACAGCGGCGGTCGTAAATAAAAGTCCGCCGATTATGCTTACAAGAATCATAATTCCGTTCATGCACGGGCTTTGCTTCTTTTCTGACATACCGCAGCCGCAGCCGTCATAATTACAAATCATATTATTCACTCCATATAAAATATTTCACTACTATATGTGAATAATCGCAGAGTTACGGGAAGATTATACATCAGTTGCTTTTAACTGCCGGGCAGTCATGCTGCATACTGCAATTATCCACTAACCTGTTATCTTCCCAACAATGACTGCCGTTTACTTCATTATATTCATATACTGTAAATATGTTCTTTATAGTAAAAGTCAGATAATTTACCGCACTGTTTACTTTTTTGAAAAACAGGTGTATAATTAAGAAAAAACATTACAGTGAGGAAAGATATAGCAATGGGAGATAAGTTAGGAAGAAATGACCCTTGTTGGTGCGGAAGCGGAAAAAAATATAAGAAATGCCATGAGGAATTTGACGAAAAAATAGCATATATAAAAAGTCAGGGACATGAGGTGCCGGATCACAGCATGATAAAAACACCCGAACAAATATTAAAAATCAAGGAAAGTGCAAAAATAAACATTGCTGTCCTTGATTATGTAGCGGAAAATATAAAGGCAGGCATTAGCACGGAGGAAATTGACAGGCTTGTATCGGAAAAAACAGCGGAGCTTGGAGGAATACCTGCACCGCTTAATTATCAGGGATATCCGAAAAGTGTGTGTACATCAATAAATGAAGTGGTTTGCCATGGTATTCCGTCAAGTGATATAATACTCAAGGACGGGGATATCATAAATGTAGATTGCAGTACGATATATAACGGATATTTTTCCGATTCGTCAAGAATGTTCTGTATAGGAAATGTAAGCGAAGAAAAAAGAAAACTGGTGGATACTGTTAAGGAATGTGTGGAAATAGGTCTTGAAAAGGTAAAACCGTGGAGCTTTATCGGAGATATGGGACAGGCCGTGAATGAACACGCTATGAGGAACGGCTACAGTGTTGTCCGTGAAATAGGCGGACACGGAGTGGGTCTTCAATTTCATGAGGAGCCGTGGGTGAGTTATGTTTCTAAAGCGGGAGAGGAAATGCTTCTTGTTCCGGGCATGATATTCACAATTGAGCCTATGGTAAATATGGGTACGGCAAAAATATTTTGCGACAAAAAGGACGACTGGACAATTTATACTGCGGACAAAAAGCCGTCTGCACAATGGGAAATTATGGTACTCGTTACCGAAGACGGTCACGAGGTTCTTGCATACTGAGGATTTTTATTGTGCGGGGGGAGTCGATATGGATTTTATATGCTTAAATAATTCTGATGAAAAGGCAATCGGAGATATGTCAGCTCTGGCATCGGCGATCGTAAAGGAGCATTTTGACCCGATAATCGGCAGCAGGCAAAACGATTATATGATAGAAAAATTCCAATCTGTGAAATCAATAAAGCAGCAGCTATCAGAGGGGTATGTGTATTATTTTATATGCCTTGATGATACAGCAATAGGTTTTCTTGCATATCGTCCTGATGAGGATTGCCTGTATCTGAGTAAATTTTATCTTGATAAGGAATACAGGGGCAAAGGTTTTTCAAAAGAAATGCTTAGCTTTGTCAAAAGTGCGGCAATTGAGAACGGACTGAAAAGAATAAGGCTTAATGTCAATAAAAATAATAATGCAATATATGCATATGAAAAATTAGGATTTAAAAGGACAGGCACACAGAAAAAGGACATCGGTAACGGATTTTTCATGGACGATTATATTTATGAATATTCCGATATCCGATAACATTGGTATGAGGAGCTTTTTATGCTTAATGAAAATGAGAAAACAGAACCGCTCGGAAACGGGATGAGGATAATAGTATCGGATGAGCATAAACTCTGGACGGATACGGTGCTTCTTGCAAGCTTTTCCGCCCCGAAGAGAAGAGATAATGCCTGCGACCTTGGGAGCGGATGCGGATCTATACCGCTGATATGGCTCAGGAATGACTCGCTCAGTCATGTGACTGCTGTGGAAATACAGGAAAAAGCCTGCTCAATGCTTGAAAGGAGCATAAAGCTGAATAACCTTGATGGAAAAATTGATGTTATAAACAGCGACCTGCGGGAACTTGACGGTAAGCTTAAAGCGGGGTCGTATGACCTTGTTGTTTGCAACCCGCCGTATAAGGCGGAGGGGGCAGGGATTAAAAGTAAAAATTCCGCTCAGCTTATAGCAAGACACGAGAGTATGTGTACCGTTGACGATATAGCTGCCGCCGCATCAAGACTGCTTAATTTTTCGGGCAGACTTTGTATGTGTCAGCGACCCGAAAGGCTCAGCGATGTTATTTGTACAATGAGAAAATATGATATAGAACCGAAAAGGCTTCGTTTTGTTCAGCAGCGACCTGCAAAAGCACCAAAGCTTTTTCTTATCGAGGGAAAAAGGGGAGGTCGCCCCGGGGGACTTGTTGTTGAGCCGGTACTGTTTATCGAGGACGAAAACGGGGACTTTTCACAAGAAATGATTGATATTTACGGGGCATATAAGGAGGAATATATATGAGCGGAAAGCTTTATGTTGTCGGAACTCCGATAGGGAATTTATCCGATTTTTCGCCCCGTGCGATAGAGACGCTGAAAACGGTTGATTTTATAGCAGCCGAAGATACAAGGGTAACGATCAAGCTTTTGAAATGTTTTGATATACATACACCTATGCTGAGCTACCATAAATTCAATACCATAGAGCGTGGAGAGGAAATATGTCAGCGTGTGCTTGACGGAGAGGACTGTGCGATTGTAACGGATGCGGGAATGCCGTGTATATCGGATCCCGGAGAAGCTTTGGTTGCAAAGTGTGCGGAATGTGGTATTCCGGTATACGTTGTACCGGGGCCGACAGCACTTGCAAGTGCCGTTGCAATATCGGGACTTCCCACAGGAAGATTTACATTCGAGGGATTTCTGAGTGTTAATAAGGTCGGCAGGCTGGAGCATCTTAATTCCCTTGTAAACGAGCAGCGTACAATGATTTTCTATGAAGCACCGCATAAGCTTCCGAATACATTAAAAGATATGTATAAGGTGTTAGGGAACAGAAGGATTTCAATAGTGCGTGAGCTTACAAAAATACATGAGGAGGTTATACGGACGACCCTTTCCGAGGCGGCTGAAAAATATGCGGACGGCAGTGTCAAAGGAGAGGTGGTTCTTATAATCGAGGGTGCAAAGCCGGAGGATAAGCCCATAGAAACATTGGAGGAGGCGGTGGAGCTTGCTTCCCGTTCCGTGGAAAACGGAATGTCGGTATCGGCAGCTGCAAAGGAGGCGGCCGCACTGACCGGCTATAAAAAGAGTGAAATATACAAGGAATTGATTTCAAGAAATTGAATAATGCTTTGGCATATAAGACAGGAGGAATATAATATGGATATAATACTTGCATCCGCATCACCGAGAAGAAAAAAGCTTCTTTCAATGCTATACGGCGATTACCGCGTAATGCCGTCAGATATACGGGAGCTTGTGCCGAGAGATCTTGAGGTGGATAAATGTCCTGAGTACCTTGCCCGTGAAAAGGCGGAGTCTATATCTCATGGCAGGGAAAAATCTCTTGTCATAGGCTGTGACACATCGGTTATTTGTGAGGGTAAAATGCTTAATAAGCCGAGGGATACCAATGATGCAAGAATTATGATGAATATGCTTTCCGGAACCGTACACAGGGTTATAACAGGCTGCTGTCTTTGCTATATGGGGCTGAGTTATACATTTTCCGTATCTACAGATGTGGAATTTTATGAGCTTTCCGAGCAGGAGATCGAGGAATATATTGTGACATCGGAGCCGTATGACAAAGCCGGAGGATACGGTATACAGGGCAGGGGAGCCGTATTTGTAAAGGGAATAAACGGGGATTATTATAATGTTGTAGGGCTTCCTGTTGCAAGACTCAAGAGAGAAATTGACAGATTTCTTACAAGTGAGGAAATTATCCGTCTTGTAAAACCGGCTCAGTAATTACATGGAGATATTATGAAATGGTTAAGGCATCTTAAAACAATAAATCATCATAAATGGCTTGTTATGAAGCTGTGCTTTAAGGTCGGCTTATACAGGCAGGGACTTCTGCATGATTTGTCGAAATATTCCCCGACAGAATTTTTGGTGGGTGCCAAGTATTATCAGGGAACGAGAAGTCCGAATACCGCTGAGCATGAGGCAACAGGACTCAGTACCGCATGGCTTCACCATAAAGGCAGAAATAAGCATCATCTTGAATACTGGATAGATTACAGTCTTTCCGAGGATCACAATATGGAGGGCATGAAAATGCCCGTAAAATATGTCGTGGAGATGTTTTGCGACAGAGTGGCAGCGTCAAAGAATTACAGGGGAGATGAATATAAGGATTCGGATGCCTATGACTATTACATGAAATCAAGGTCGCATTATATAATTCATCCGGAAACGGATGAGCTTTTACATAAGCTTCTGCTTATGCTGAAAAATGATGGAGAAGAAAAGACCTTAAGCTATATCAGGACAGATATTCTTAAAAATAAAAGAACAGAGCCACGCCGCTGAAACAGTGACGTGGCTCTGCTTAAAATTCATCATCATTTGTATCATAACCGAGATAATCGTCATAATAATTATATTCATCAATTTTTTCATTATCGGTCATTCCGTTTGAGGAAAAATTCAGATATTCACCGCTTGTGTCAAAATCATCCCTGAACTCTGCAAAATCGCTGTTATGCGGAAACATCAATCCCTTTGCATATTTTCTGCGTTTTTTCATACTATCAACACCCCTCGTTGATAATATGCCCTGAAAAATAAAAATTATTAAAAAATTCCGGCTGATTATCCTTCAAAGCTTTTGATATCCTCAAGTCTGTATGGTGTCTGCTGATATACGTAATAATTCAGCCAGTTGGAATAAAGTATTGTTGCATAGCTTCTCCAACTCAGAGAGGGAAGGGCACGCGGATCATTTCCGGGAAAATAATTATAAGGCAGCTCGGGATTTATACCCTTGTTTCTGTCACGGAAATATTCATTTGCAAGAGTATTCCTGTCATATTCCGCATGACCCGATATAAAGAATTGCCTGCCGTTTTTATTTGCCACAATAGCAACTCCGGCTATATTTGAGGAGGCAAGTATTTCAAGCTCCTCATGTTTGCGTATTTCGGAACGGTGGTTTCCCGTATACCTTGAATGGGGAATAAGTATTTTGTCATCGAAGCCTCTCATAAGCGGATGAAAGCTGTTCATAATCCGGTGCACATATACGCCGGACAGCTTTTCGTCAAGCTTATATTTCGGTATACCGTAGTGATAATAAAGTCCTGCCTGTGAACCCCAGCAGATATGGAAAGTGCTGTAGACATTATGCTTTGACCATTCCATTATATCGCAAAGCTCGTTCCAATAGTCTACATCCTCAAATTCGAGCAGTTCGACAGGGGCACCCGTTATAATCATACCGTCGTAATAATTATTCCTTACCTCATCAAATGTTTTATAGAATGTTGTAAGATGGTCGAGGGGTGCATTTTTTGAAATATGTGTGGCGGTGCGTAAAAGCTCAATATCCACCTGAAGCGGAGTATTTCCCAAAAGTCGGAGAAGCTGGGTTTCCGTTTCAATTTTTGTCGGCATCAGGTTAAGTATTATGATTTTAAGCGGTCGTATATCCTGTGTCATTGCACGTTCGTGTGTCATAACAAATATATTTTCCGATTCAAGCTGTTTATATGCAGGGAGTTCGCTGTTTTCTATCTTTATCGGCATAGTACATTACACTTCTTTCATTACTGATAGGCTGCAATAAACAATTATAACACATATTAACCTGAAATTCAACTTTCGGAATTTTTTTCTTTTTAAGTTGAAAATGCACACATTTTTATAAAAAACAAAAATAAACCGTTTCCGTAAAAACGGTTAATCTTTTCGTGATAGTTTATACACTTGAAATAACAATCAGTTTTAGGAAATGTCAAATTCTTTTGACAAAAAGCAAGTCCTTTTTTATAGTAAAACCTTGCGGGTAAAAACAAGGTTTTATTCTATTGTAATTTCTTTTCCTATAAAAATCGCTTTGGAATTTCCTGCGTGACCGATTTCACAGGTTTTGGCTATAGGCAGGGATTTATCCGTTATATCGAGTACCATATCCTCTACCGTCGGTATTGTTGAATGTTTTTCCATATTTGTAAATGTGCCGAGAATTATGCCGTTGATTTTATCGAAAGCACCGAGCTGCTTAAGCTGAGCGAGATAAGTACGTATTTTAGCCTCATCTCCGCTAAGTGCCTCAAGAAGCAGTATTTTTCCGTAAAGCTCGGGAAAAAATTCCGTACCCGCAAGCTTGAGAAAGCAGCGGATATTCCCGCCGACAACGATACCTTTCATGCCGTCACCGTTAAGCATATTGTATTTTACATCAAATAAATCATTGCTGCCGCCTTTAAAATAATCGCATATTCGTTTTTGTTGTAAATCACCGCATGGACCTATGATATTTCTTATCCGATATAAAACACCTGCCTTGCCCGTCTTTGCATATATTGCATTGATAAGTACCGCAAGGTCACTGTATCCCCAAAATACGGATTCGGATTTTTTTATGATATTATAGTCAAGATAGGGTAGAAGCTCATTACAGATATCCCCGCCGGATATATCAAAAATATCGGATACTCCCGACCTGAAAAGCTCCTCAAGCTCTTCTGCCCGGCTTTTGGCTGATGCAGAGGAAACGGTATTGTCATAGGAATAAATAAATTTCCCTGTTTTTACATCAGAGAATATATTATGAAGTTTATATTTAAGCAGTTGTATATCTTCCGTTTCTGTTTTTTTAATGCCGTTTGAACAGCATACGATCGCACAGGTTGAATTTATAGCCACAAATACACCACTCCAAAGATATAAGTCTATGAAATAATATATCATATACGGAATAAGATATCAATGCTTAATAATTTACCGATACGGGTTACCACCTGAAAAAATCAGCAATCCCCTCAAATATTTCCACTATTTTGAATTTTACCGTATATTTATCACTTTCGGTTACGATTTCCGTTTCGCCGTCACTCAGAACCGAGCCTATATTTTTCTGTGCAGACGGTACACATACAGCGGGATACAGCACACACCACCAGTTATGTCCTTCACCCTTTCCGATAACAATACGCAGTGCATCATATTTTCCGGCGGGTAGAGTGAAATCATCATATACTCTTGTGTCAAAGCTCATATTGGTTACATATGCATCAACCGTATAATTATATCCGTATTTTTTAACCGCCTCTTGTGCCTTAGCCCTGATACTGTCTATATTTCTGCTTGCCGCATCCATGGATTCTTCCTTTGTTTTGCAGTCGGCAAAAAGCTTTTCAGTGTATGTTGTTATCTCATCCCGTACTTTTAATTTAAGACTCTGATCCTCTTCGCTGTCGGAATTTGCAATAATGTGGAGCCTGAATACTCTATCCTCAATATCCTCACAGGCACCGCTGAAGCCCGTTATGGAAAGAATACAGGATATAACAACCGCACAGCAAAAGGCTTTGAAAAAGATTTTCATAATATTTTCCCTCCGTTCGTTTGTAACGTGATTATTGGCAGGAAATTTCCGGTTTATACACAGCGATTATCCGAAAAATCCGGGCTTTTATGAACAAATGTATTAAAAATATAAATTCGGGAATACTGTTAAAAAATGTACTTCGGAGGTATGGAATGGATATTGTAAAAGTAATACTGACATCTTTGCTATCGGTCGTTTCTTTGTTTATTATTGCAAAGCTTATAGGTCATAAGCAGATATCACAGCTTGATTTTTTTGATTATATCACAGGAATAACAATAGGCTCCGTCGCAGCAGAGCTTGCAACAGAACTTGAATCACCGTGGAAGCCCCTTATAGCCATGATAATTTACGGCTTATGCTCAATAATTCTGAGTTTTGTTGCGAGCAAATTTCAGAAGAGCAGAAAATATATAAACGGTACGCCGACCATAATAATGGATAACGGAAAGATTTATCGTGAGAACATGAAAAAAGCAAAGCTTGAACTCAGTGAATTTATGCTTATGTGCAGACAGGCAGGTTATTTTAATATTAACGACATTCAGACGGCTGTATTTGAGCATAACGGGAAACTGTCTGTTTTGCCTGTCAGTGATAAGCGTCCGATGAACCCGAGTGATATGGATGTCAAAGTAAAACCCGAATATATACAGACAGAAATAATTATGGATGGTAAAATTCTTCACGAAAACCTGAAGCGGAGGGGGCTGGATATGACATGGCTCAATAAACAGCTTGAAAAGCAGGGATATCATAAGGCAAGCGAGATCTTTCTCGGGGTATGCGACAGGGACAACACACTTTACCTTTTTGAAGATAAGAAATAATGCAGTGATTGATTTGCCGGAAAAGTACGGATTCTTCATTTTTGTTGTATAAATCCATCAATATTATTTTACAGAACTATTTACAAAGTCTTAAAAACATGATAGAATAATAATGATATACATTTGACGAAATGGAGATGGTACGAATGCAGAATGAGTATTTGCTACAAAATGAAAATTTTTTTAATGTTACTGACGAGTTG
>CANQAJ010000057.1 GCA_947589365.1 uncultured Clostridia bacterium
CAGATATTGTTAGGTCAATTCTTGTTGATGTTAGATATGTAGATGAAGATATTAATGATATTTGTACCTGTATTGTAAATAATTGTTTAGTGAAATGATTATACGAAAAGCAACACTCTTGAAAAGCATTCGGAAATCACAAATAAATCGTTGGCAGAATTTCAGTGAGGTAGCAGTGGTAGCAAGAAAATTGTTTTTAAGTATTATGAAGGTTACATATAATGAAATCATGATTGCTTATATTATCACATAAGAGTTACACATAGACATTTATGATATCCTCTTGTACAACGGCCGCTATGGTGTTGTTACTGACAGCAACGGCTTGTATTACATGAGGGCGAGATACTACAATGTAGATATCAAGCGATTCATAAATCAGGACGTTGTTGAGGGCAGTATAACCAACAGTCCGAGCCTTAATAAGTATGCTTACTGTCAGGGCAACCCTGTAAGTATGTTCGATCCGTTCGGTCTTAGCCCAAAGATTGACTGGGGTGCAATAGGACACGGCGTGCTTGACTTGCTCGGAATGGTTCCCGTGGTTGGTGCACTTGCAGACATCGCCAACGGTTTGTGGTACATGAGCGAGGGCGACTACTTCAGTGCGGCGTCGAGCTTTGTATCGTCAGTGCCGGGACTTGGAGATATAGCCGGAGGTATTGCAAAAGCAATAACCGGCTGTACAAAGTATGCAAAAGCATTTAAGTTTGCGACCCGCTTGGCATCAAATATCGGAAACTTTGCACTTGGAGCATACCAGACCGCAACACAGATTGGCAACCTGTGGGACAAGTATGTAACTCAAGGAAAACCATGGGGTGAAGAATCTCTCGGAGAGTTCCTCGGTGCAGCCTTTACTGGAGTAAGCACAGTATTTTCTGCAAAGGGCGTAGCTGACGATATAGCCAACTACAAGAATACCAAGTATGATATTCTTACATCACAGTGCTTTGTAGAGGGTACACTTGTTGTCACAAAAGACGGCGATAAACCTATTGAAGAGATTCAAGCAGGTGACCTTGTATATTCAACCAATCCCGAAACGGGTGAGAGCGAATATAAGGAAGTAGTAAGAACATTCCGAAAAGAAACTGATATTCTAATTCATATCTTCGTCAATGATGATGAGATTGAAACCACGCCCGTACATCCATTCTGGGTTGACGGCGAATGGGTAGCTGCTAAAGATCTTCGTGAGGGTGATGAACTTACACTTGCTGACGGCTCTACCGCAACTGTTACAAAAACCTATGGCGAACAGCTTGATGAACCTGTAATTGTTTACAACTTTGAGGTTGAGGATTTCCACACTTATTATGTCACCGATACCGGTGTGTTGGTGCATAATGCGAACGGAGGTTCGTTTGACTCATGTTCTGTTAGCTCTAAATCAAAGAGTCGAACTAATTGGGGAGAAGAACATGGAAAAGGTAATACTAAGCATAATAATGCTATAGAAGATGAACTTGATTTTGCACATCAAAATGGGGCTAGCAGCATAAGAAAAAATAAAGTTCAAGTAGATGTTGATG
Source organism: uncultured Clostridia bacterium (assembly GCA_947589365.1). GTDB lineage: Bacteria > Bacillota > Clostridia > Oscillospirales > Acutalibacteraceae > UBA1213. Next base: position 1,536 of record CANQAJ010000057.1, read on the forward strand.
AAAATAGAGTGTATTATGATGGAAAACATTATATTAAGCCCGATGCTTCTTATGTAATGAATGGAAAAAGATATAATACAAATTATGTATCAAATCCAAATTCCAGTAGAGAGGTTGAAAGGGAAATAAAGGCATATCTTAATATGTGCAAATCGGATCCACAGGCATATAATCGTTTAATATTTCGTTATTAAGGGGGGAGAGGTAAGTTGTTAGATTTAGCACCAGATCATGTAGCAGATTATTGCTATCGTGATAACTCTGACAGAATATTTTTACGACTACTGGATGTATATGATGGTTTATATACATCAATCAATATTATTAAATGTTTATGTGGTAATAATACGTTTGTTGTGTATATTGATCCAAATCCGACAGTTGAGATAGTTTGTAAATGTTGTTTAAAAAGAATAAGTGTCTATGATTTGGCATATTATCCGGCAGCAGTTAAATGTCCTAAGGATAACGATGTTTTTTCAATAGTACATCTCGATTCACAATCAGAATTTAAGGTATATGCTATATATGAATATAGTGACGATTATGACAATGGAAATGATATATCATGGTGTCACGTATATATAAGTACTGATGATGATTTAATCGAAATAGTTAATGACGAAACATCTTGATTTGCTGTAATAGTGAATATAGCCTAACTTTAACAGCACAACCGCAGTAACAGGAGAAAGCGGCAAGATTGTTCATACCTTTACCTACGGTGAGCTTCTTTCGGGCAGCACTCACGGCATAATGTTTCTGTACAACGGCCGCTATGGTGTTGTTACCGACAGCAACGGCTTGTATTACATGAGGGCGAGATACTACAATGTAGATATCAAGCGATTCATAAATCAGGACGTTGTAGAGGGCAATATAACAAATAGTCCGAGCCTTAATAAGTATGCTTATTGTCAAGGTAATCCTGTAAGTATGCTTGACCCGTTTGGTCTAAGTCCTCAGATAAGTTGAAAGCGGCAGCGGAACCGACCGAAGCGGCTCGAATGGGATCCCCGAATCTTTCCGACCTTGCTGGAAATTACAGAAATACCTTCGGCGCATGTGACATCGGAACGAGGTACGAGATTGAAGAAAACTTTTGGATCAAAAAGCTTCCGACAACCTTGCCCAGGCTGTCGCCGTTGAACAGGGAAGGACAGGTATGAAAATATTTTTCATTGCAGACACACACTTTGGGGAAGAAGCAATTTTACGCTACGAAAACCGCCCGTTTAAAAGTGTTGCCGAAATGGACAGCGAGATGATCCTGCGCTGGAATGCCGTTGTCGGTCGGGATGATTTGGTTTATCATTTGGGCGATTTCGGAGCGTCCGGCGAAGAGTCTGATGTTTTAGCGAAACTAAACGGGACGAAGTATTTGGTCAAGGGAAATCACGACACGCAGTCCAATGAATTTTATCGAAGTGCCGGCTTTTCCGAAGTGTATAACCTCCCGGTTTTGTTTGAGGATTTTTGGCTTCTTTCTCATGCGCCGGTCTATGTAAACGAAAATATGCCGTATGCCAACCTTTTTGGGCATGTTCACAATTCGCCACTCGTCAATAATTTTAGCAAACAGCACTATTGCGTTTCGGTGGAACGAATCAACTATCAACCGATTTCCTTTGAACATATCAAACAAGCGATTCAGGAGGCTTCGGAATAATGCAGCTATATCTATTTTCAGACGACCAAACGCAAGATACGCTACTGCCTTACTTACAGGAATCAGTATTTTGAGATCGACGCCCACCCGTTTTATCAGGATAAGGCCATCGCCGAGATCGAACTGAGCGACGAACAGGCCGAAATCGTTTTTCCGAAGCAGATCACGGTTATCAGAGAGGTCACCGAGGACGAGAACTATAAAAACGCATCACTCGCGAAAATAAAGGAGAGTTGAGAATGGGAATGCTTAACGGTTTCTTTAAGAAAAAAAGTACAACCAACACAGGCGATATCCTTGCAGAAGAAAACAAAAATGAGTCAGCTTCGCTCAATGCATCATCAGCTGAGTTTCTGGATGATATTACATTTATACGAGAAGTTAAACATATCGCAGCAAAGCCCTGGCATCAATATGACGTTTTGCTCGATGCAATGATATATGGATGGGATATGATGATTGATTGGGCTGATTATATGGCCCAAGCGGATTTGGAACATATTTCTCAAGTAACTACGGCTTTTGTTATTGAGGCTGAGGATAAAGACATTACGGAATCCTATTTGAAGAATGGTGGAAAATGTGCGCAAACTCCTGAACTGAAAACAGAAATGGGAGTGCTGTCTATTGCGGGCATAAGTAAAAAATTGAAAGCACCATTAAAAATAGTTTGGGTGAATCAAACACGAATTTTAAGGCTGTTTACACTTATTGATGATGAATTATATATAAAAAAATACATAGAAACAATGGTACGACGCACATTCGGGACGGATAACGAAATGAAGCTCGGCAAGCCAATTCCAGAAGAATCATAAAAAAGTCAATCTGCAGACAGAGTTTGAAAATCTTGCAAAATTCGAATCTTTATTAGATGCGTGAAAACGACCGAAATATTTTTACCAGAATCATCCTACCCGACGTTGCCATCAATGCAACGCTCCGTTTGATTTGGATTATACCGGTGTGTTAGTGCATAATGCAAATGGATATAAAAGAGAAGTTATTTACAAAACAGAATTATCCTATGAAAGGGCTAGAAATACGCTTATTAATGAATTATACAATAAAACGGATGCTTTTAAAAACGGCTCCCAACCATATGTAGGTAGATATCAAGTAGCTATAGATATGGAAAAGTAATTGGTAGACAATCATTCGATGGTAAAGTCCGTTGGAGGTTGAATTATGATTCTGTTAAAGGGGTTCACTTTAATATAGAAAATTACTCAAATGGTAAGGGGAATAATGCAATAAAAATAGCCATTCCTATTCAAATCACTTACGAACAGTATGTTCAGATAATTAATTTATGGAATTAGGAGATGTGCCACATGGATTATAAAACACGAGAAAAATATGAACAATTGAAATCAAAAAATCAAGAAGTAATTCTTCAAAAAAAATGGGAACAAAATGTATTATTACAAGATTGTCTACTTTCATTAGGTACTAATACCACACTCCTATCAATAAATGAGCAAAAAAACATCTTGAAAGTAATAAATGATTATGTTTCATCTGCTATCTATTTAGATAAAACATATACAATCAATGAGTTCTTGGATTTAAAAGAAGATATTTCTGATTGCAGTTTTTTTGTAGTGTGGGACGAGTGTAGTTTACCAATAATTTTATGCCCGTATTATGCAATTAAAAAAAAACATTAATGATATTATTGCTGTTGCATTTGATACATGGCTTGTAAAAAATGATTTTACAAGATTCATAGAAATCACCCATGAAGAAATAGTGAATTTTTATAACAGACCGTTGCCTAACTAAGATTTTGTATAAAATACTACTACAACAACTTGAACCAACTTATCAAAAACGTATTGTAAAATTGTACCCAAAAAAGTAAACCTGTGACATAGTCAAGAGTGTAACAAAGGTTTCCACACCGTACACAAGTACAAGATACTACGACAGTGCAACGGGCAGATTTATTTCTGCCGACCGCTACAGTGGAACAATATCCGAACCCGTAAGTCTGCACAAGTATCTCTATGCTTCCGTAAGTAATCCGATGTACTTATTCATGTTTTCGTCAATGATGATGAGATTGAAACCACGCCCGTACATCCATTCTGGGTTGATGGCGAATGGGTAGCTGCTAAAGTGCACAGGTTCAGTAAAAAAGGACAATAGAAAAGAAGCCCCTCTTATGGTAGAATAAAAACATCTATCATAGGAGGAATTTTTATGTGCAAAGAGTACCGACATATTCAGCAGTATGAAGAAGAAATGTTGAAACTAAAAGCAGAAGGAATGACATTAAGAAAAATAGGAGAACGATATGGGTTAAGTCGTGAACAAACGCACGATTTTTTCAAAAGATATAATCGCAAACAACGGAAGCTTGCAGAAGGAATAGCAATAAAAAAGAAAGGTCAACCGACAAATAAAGATGATTTGCCGCCTTCTGTATTAAAGCAAAGTAAAATCAATCAACTAAAATATGAACTTGCAGCAAAAGAAAGGCGAATCAAAGCATTAGAAATGGAAAATGAGCTGATGCGGGATTTTCTCTCGCTCACAGAAAGGAAGTGAAGCCGACAATTAAATATCAAGTAATATTCAAACACAAAGATAAATACAGAATTAGTCAAATGTGCAAATTCTTTAATGTATCACGAAGCGGATATTACGCATATCTAAAACGAAAGGACATACCTGCAAAAGACTTACCCCTTGCAGAAAAGATAAGAGAATGTCAGGAACAAAATCATAGGATATATGGTTATCGAAGAGTACATATATGGCTTGAAAAACAAGGGATATACCGTAATCCTAAGACCGTACTCAAAGTAATGCAAAAGTACAATTTACTGTCGGTAGTACGCAGAAAGAAGTTTCACTATTGCAGTCAGTATTTACACAAATACCCTAATTCACTTAACAGAGAATTTACTTCAGAAAGACCAAATCAAAAGTGGGTAACAGATATATCATATATCAAGACGGCACAAGGTTTTCTTTACCTTTCAGTTATCAGGGATTTGTATGATAACAGTATTGTTGCATACAAAACAGCAAAACAACAATCTGTTAAACTTGTATTAGATACGATAAAAGAAGCTAAGAAAAGAGAAAAGGTCACTGGTAGACTGGTACTCCACAGTGACCAAGGCTTTCAATACACATCTCATCAGTATTATTGCCTAACTAAAGAATACGGCATTTCACCGTCAATGTCAAGACGAGGAAATCCATATGACAATGCATTAGCAGAAAATTTCTTTTCAATTCTCAAAACCGAGTGTATTTACAGGGTCAAGCTGCAAACCTATGAGGAGGCTAGCCTCCTCATAGGTCAATACATACACTTTTACAACAATTATCGTATTCAAACTAAAACAAAACTGACACCATTTGAAAAACGATGTCAGTTCGTTGCTTAATAATTTAATCTATCCTACCATAGAGGGGCTTTTTGTGCTGTCTGCACAATTTGGGGCGGTGCAAAAGATCTCCGTGAGGGTGATGAACTTACTCTTGCTGACGGTTCTACTGCAACCATTACCAAAACTTACGGTGAGCAGCTTGAAGAACCTGTAATTGTTTACAACTTTGAGGTTTCTGATTTCCATACTTATTATGTTACCGACAATGGTGTGTTGGTGCATAATGCAACTTTACAATCCTGCAGTGTTGACCAAAATAATAAGACTTTATTAAAGGGTTCAGAGTGGAATGAGTATTTTTCTGAAAAGTAACTGTCAAATGAGTTAAAAATAAATTACAATACCATAGTTTGGTTTTTGTATCTTTTGTTAGAGTTTATATTAATTTTATCTTGTAATACTCATGCTTATGTGCTATACTAACAAAAATAAACGATTGGCTGAGTTTGTAAAAGAAATTTGTGCGAAAAAATATGTATGCAGGGTTATCCCGATACTTGTATTGTCTTGTGTAGGTATGGCAATCTATTAACTGTTTTTTTGTATATTTTTCAATCATGTTATATGTCAAACATAGCTAATGTCTGTTTTTAACATTTATATCATCCAATCGTATTTGTAAAGGAGTGTATTCGTAGTGAGAATTTTTATAAGCCACGCCAGTAAGAATCGTGAGGTAGTACTGAAATTAGCTGAATTTTTGGAAATGTTAAGCAGTGATATTGAAGTGTTTTGTTCATCGGAAAAAGGAATTATTAAAGTCGGCAAAAATTTTATAGAAACTATTTTTGAAGAATTGAAACAAAGTGATATTTTTATTCCGATTATAAGCCAAGATTACTATGACAGCAAGTTCTGTATGATTGAATTAGGAGTTGCATATTCTTATTTTTACAATAGATATAGTCAAAATGGAGGGGACTATATTTTTCCATTTGCATTGTACCCCATAAAAAAAGAACACGCTTTGTCCGGGACACCTTTAGCTAATCTTCAAACCGGGGATCTATGTGATGAATCAGATATACATAGCTTTTTGCAATATTTAATTTCTGAAAAAGATTTGAGTATTTCGGGATGGAATAGAAAATTGCACTCACTGAAGTTTGAATTGGATCAAATGGTCTTACAAAAGCAGGATATATTATCAATTTCAAAGATAAACACTTTCTTTGATGACAGTATCGAATATAAGCACCGAGGAGATATTGTAAGTCATAGTTATTCTGATAAGAATATTGTTGTAAATTATAATATGAATCCTTATGAAGTGGAAAATATGAAACGACCAAATTTCGTAAGCTTGGTTTTAGGTTATGTTGACAAGTTGGATATGGCACGATATTTGGATTTCAATACATCTGCCCAATTTAATTTTACGCTTACAAGTTTTACCAATTCATTAAGACGTATTTTTGTTGAATTTAAATACTCTGATAATAATAGGATTCTGGATACATTTGATTTCCCGATAGTGTATGGTGAAAATGAACTGAGTATTCATATCGAAAAAATGAAAAGTAATGCCTTAACTTCTATTTCAGAAATTTGTTTTGTTATTCATCCGGATGACATAGTTGAAGACGAAGGAATGTTTAAAATAGGAAATATTAATATTGGTTGACTTAAGCGAGAATAATGATTGCCACTATACATAAAGAATATTAGAAATGGTTTTCAAGTCTACAATTGATGTACAATATTTTGTATGTATAACTTTATTCATAAAAAAACATTCTTGCAAATGGAAGTTATTGGTGGTATAATACTTTTAACGGACAAAAGTCCGTGAATAAACAGATAGGATGAACTATATGTCCAAAACGATTCCGAATGTAACGGATAAAATTTTATATTTTGTCAAAGAGTTTATTGACGAAAACAGCATATCTCCTACAGTGAGAGAAATTTCTGCCGGAACAGGCATCTGCAAAACCACTGTTAATAAATATCTGATGCAAATGCGTGAAACCGGTGTTCTCGATTACAGGGGCAAACGGGGAATAAAAACAAAAGAACAGATCATGACAAATAGAAAAAAGAAAAAGGTTCCGGTTCTTGGTTCTGTCGCCTGTGGTCTGCCGAAGTTTGCCGAGGAAAACATCGAAGAATATGTAGAACTGCCAATTTCAATTTTCGGAGAAGGGAATTTCTTTTTGCTCCATGCTGATGGTGATTCTATGATTAATGCCGGGATAGATGATGGAGATTTGATCCTGATCCGTCAGCAGAATACGGCAGAACCGGGTCAAATTGTAATTGCTTTGATAGGAGATACAACTACATTGAAAAGATTTTATCCTGAAAATAACCAAATCAGACTCCACCCGGAAAATAATGAATTTGATGACATTTATGTTGACAACTGTATTATTCAAGGTATAGCGGTGAAGGTAATAAAGGATTTGTGAAAACGGGAGGAAGTATATTGAATTTAAAAATCAAACATTGGTATTGCCCGAATTGTGGAAATATGCTGGTTGGATTGGCAGATAAGGGTTATCTGAAATGTATTTGTCCGAATTGCAATGTCGAAATGCAATATACGAAAAAGAACCGTAGAGAGATCGTCATACGAATGTTTAACGGTAAGTCTGTTTACAACTAAATAAAGACAACGGACATAGATAAGCCTTGGCCGAGCTGAAACAGAGCTATTTGCATAAGTCCCTGTGCCCAAGCTATGACAAGATCGTGCGAGTGTTCCATTAGTGTTGAAGCCGCCGATAGAGCGATACGAAAGTATAGCTATACTGTTCTTTTGTTGAAAGAACAGTATCTGATAACGGTATAACTGTTTGTGTTTACACCTTATCAGAAAAATTGCTGTACAATCAAAGTCGCCCTATCGGCGGCTTTTTTATTTCTCCTCAAACATAATAATATTGGCCACCTCGAAAGGAGTGTTGCCTCTCAAAAAATAACTGACCGAAAAACAAAATATCTGACGCCTGATATGCATTAAGGGCAAACGGATACATACAAACTCTGGTTTTTGAAAAAAGAGTTGTACAGTACCCTTTGATTTCTGCAACCTTTTTGTATTACATGGTGTGTTTCATTGCCGGTACCGCTCAAAAGTACCGGCTTTATTCGTTTGTCCTTATTGCTCCAAATGACAAGAAAGGACAAACGAATTATGAAAATCGAATGGAAATTTATTAATGGAGAAGTATCTGCACTGGAAGTTAATGATGATAGCATTAGCGGATTCATCATCGAGTCAAGAAAAGAAGAAAATAACCTTGAAAGAAAAGAAAGATACCACTGCATATCCTTGGACGGAGTGGATTATAAGGGAGAAGATTTCGCTGATTATGAAACACCCGAATTGATAACCGAGCAGCACCTCGACAATGAGAGAATAATAAATGCCCTTAATACGCTGACTGTGATACAGAAAAAGCGACTGTTAATGCTTGTTTCTGGTCTTACTGTCAGAGAAATAGCAAGGATAGAAAATAAGAATTACAGAAGTGTCTATGAGTCCATTGAGGGAGCAAAGAAAAAATTTTTAGAAAATTTTTGAAAATACCCCCATCAAAACTGCCCTCAAATCTCCGTATAGTGAAGGGCATAAAAAACACAGCCTTTCGGAAAGGATGACTCGATATGCAAAGACTCAAAATCAGCCTCTCAAAGCAGAGGATAAACGGCGGTGTGCTTTCCTGCCGACGTGTCACTGTGAGAGAAAAGCTGCTCCGCTTTCTGCTCGGTACACCAATAAAGCTCACGGTATTGGTTCCGGGCGATACGGTCAGCGAAGTCACCATCAACGAAGGAGGAGAAAATGATGAGTACAATGAGCGAGATTTCGGCACTGCTTGATGAAATCAAAAGCTGCGGCAATACGCTTATCAGTATTTATGATGAGCTGCACAACCTGATCGACAGCAAAGAGCCGGACGAGGAAAAGCCAAAGACAAAAACCCGCAAGAGAAAGACAAGGCCGGAAGAAGCACCTGAGACTATCCTTGAGGAACAGCCTCCGGAGGAACCGCCTAAGCTGCTGACCTTTGAAGAAATACAGACAGCATTCGGAATGAAATCAAGGGATGGCTACACAGCAGAGGTCAAAGCACTGATTACAAAGTTCGGTGCTAAAAAGCTGTCGGAGATCGACCCGGCTGATTATCATGCACTGATGAAGGAGCTGGAGGTGATTGGCAATGCCTGATACACACGCTTTGCTTTCTCCGTCATCAAGCGAAAGGTGGATCAACTGCCCGCCGTCTGTCAGAATGTCGGAGGGAATTGAGGAAAAGCCCAGTGAGTACGCAGCCGAGGGTACAGCGGCACACAGCCTTTGCGAATACAAGCTCCGTCAAATGCTCGGATATAAAGAGCCGGACATCAGGGAAAACCTCGACTATTACAACGAGGAGATGGAAAACTGCACTGAGGAGTATCGAAACTACATAAACGAACTGCTCGAAAATACACAATTCGGCGGTCCTTTGATGCTTGTCGAACAGAAAATTAACTTTTCAAAGTTTGTTAAAGGCGGTTACGGCACTTCCGACTGTATCATCATTGACGGCAATACCATTCATGTAATTGACTTCAAATACGGCAAGGGTGTCGAGGTCGATGCTGTCAACAATACGCAGATGATGATATACGGTATTGGTGCATTGGAAATGTTCGATGGCATATACGATATTACCAACGTTGTTATGACTATCTTTCAGCCACGCCTGAACAATGTCAGTACCTTTGAAATGTCCAAAAAAGACCTTTATCACTGGGCATTTACCGTATTGCAGCCTGCCGCAGATATGGCTTATCAAGGCACGGGCATTTTCAAATGCGGTGAACACTGCCGTTTCTGCAAGGCAAAAAGCGTATGCCGTGCAAGAGCTGAATATAATCTTAAGCTCGCTCAGTACGACTTTGAAATGCCCTCTGCTTTGGAAGACATCGAGATAGAGAGCCTGCTCGGAAAGCTGGATATGCTCATTTCATGGGCCGAAGATGTTAAGCAATACGCCCTCGATGAAGCTGTCAAGGGTAAAAAGTGGACAGGCTATAAACTGGTCGAAGGACGCAGTAACCGCAAATACACAGATGAAACAGTCGTGGCAGACAAGGTTGCAAATGCAGGATATGATCCGTATGAAAAGAAAATTCTCGGTATTACAGCAATGACAAAGCTGCTCGGCAAAAAGAAGTTTGAAGAGCTTCTCGGCGGTCTTATCGAGAAACCGCAGGGTAAGCCTACGCTGGTACCGGAGTCTGATGCCAGACCGGAAATGAATACCACAGCCAATGCTGCAAAGGATTTTGAGGAGGAAAACTAATATGAAAAAGAAATTTGCAAACCCGACAAAAGTGATTACAGGAGTGCAGACACGCTGGAGCTATGCAAATGTATGGACACCCAAGGCTATGGCTGAGGGTGCAAAGCCGAAGTACAGCGTCAGCCTTATTATTCCGAAATCGGACACAGTGACAATTCAGAAAATCAAGGCTGCGATAAAGGCAGCTTACGAGGAAGGACAGTCAAAACTCAAGGGTAATGGCAAGTCTGTGCCGCCGCTTGCAGCGATCAAAACCCCATTGCGTGACGGAGATGTTGAACGCCCGGACGATGAAGCATACAAAAATTCCTATTTCATCAATGCCAATTCCGCATCTTCTCCCGGAATTGTTGATGCAGACAGACAGCCTATCATCGACACATCGGAGGTTTACAGCGGTGTTTACGGAAGAGCAAGTATCAATTTTTACGCCTTCAACAGCAACGGCAACAAGGGTATCGCCTGCGGTCTGAACAATCTCCAGAAAATTGCAGACGGTGAACCCCTCGGCGGTAAGACAAGAGCAGAGGATGATTTTGCAGACATCGATGATGAAGATGATGACGATTTCCTGAACTAATGTAAAAGCAAAAGTACGGCGGTGGGCTTTCCCACCGTCCGGAAATTGCGGAAGAAGGTGTTTTTAATGAAGATCAGTATAGATATCGAAACATACAGCGATGTTGATTTGACAAAAAGCGGTGTTTATAAATACGCTGAAAGTCCGAATTTTGAAATACTGCTGTTCGGCTATTCGGTAAATGATGGTCTTGTTCAGGTGGTCGATCTTGCTCGTGGCGAGAAGATTCCCGATGATATTTTGCACGCTCTTTCTGACGAAAAGGTCACCAAATGGGCATTCAATGCTATGTTTGAAAGAATATGTCTTTCGGTGTATCTCCGCAAAAACTATCCTCAGTATTTCAGATCATACAGCACAAATGAAGATACAGTAGGAGCTTATCTTGATCCGCACGGATGGAAATGCTCTATGACATGGGCGGCATATATGGGATTGCCGCTGTCGCTGAAATCGGTCAGTGAGGTGCTGAAGCTTACAGAACAGAAAATGGATGAAGGAAAAGCACTTATCCGTTACTTTTCTATACCCTGTGCGCCCACAGCATCCAACGGTGGCAGAACAAGAAATTTTCCCAAGCATGACCTTATGAAGTGGCGTATGTTTAAGGAGTATAACAAGCGTGATGTAGAAGTCGAGATGGCTATACAGCAGAAGCTGCATAAATTTCCTGTGCCGGATTTTGTTTGGAATGAATACTGGCTCGATCAGGAAATAAATGATCGTGGTATCAGAATTGATATGGATGTTGTCCGCAACGCTATCCGTATTGATGAAATAACGAGAAATAACCTTATGGACGAGATGCAAGATATAACAGCTCTTGATAATCCCAACAGTGTACAGCAAATGAAAGAATGGCTTGTTCAGCATGGTCTGGAGGTTGATTCTCTCGGTAAAAAGGATGTTCAGGAACTGCTCAAAACTGCACCGTCAGGTCTTGCAAAGGTGCTTACGCTCCGTCAGCAGCTTGCCAAATCATCGGTCAGAAAATATCAGGCAATGCAGAATGCGGTGTGCAGTGACAGCCGTGCAAGAGGTATGTTTCAGTTTTACGGTGCTAATCGCTCCGGACGGTTTTCCGGACGCTTGATTCAACTGCAAAACCTCCCGCAGAATCATCTTGACGATTTGGCGGAAACTCGTCAGCTTGTCCGCAACGGCAATTTCAATGCTCTTGCTATGAAATACGATAATATCCCGGATGTTTTATCTCAGCTCATAAGAACAGCATTTGTTCCGAGAGATGGCTATAAATTTATCGTTGCTGACTTTTCTGCTATTGAAGCGAGGGTTATTGCTCATATCGCAGGAGAAAAATGGAGAGCAGAGGTTTTCAAAAACGGCGGTGATATTTACTGTGCATCGGCAAGTCAGATGTTTCACTGCAAGGTAGAAAAGCATGGCGAAAATGCTCATCTCAGGCAAAAGGGTAAAATAGCAGAACTTGCTCTCGGTTATGGAGGCTCGGTAGGAGCTTTAAAATCGATGGGTGCTTTGGATATGGGAATGTCTGAGGATGAATTAAAGCCCCTCGTTGACTCATGGAGAAATGCCAATCCTCATATTGTTCGACTTTGGTATGATGTTGACCGCTGCGTCAAAGAAACGGTTATGAAGCGTATACCGACAGAAACGCATGGTCTGAAATTTACATATCAAAGCGGAATGCTGTTCATAACACTTCCCGGCGGCAGAAGGCTTGCTTATGTAAAACCCAAAATGGGTATAAATCGTTTCGGCAGTGAATCTGTCACCTATGAAGGAACAGGTACGGCAAAAAAGTGGGAACGCATAGAAACATTCGGCGGCAAGCTGGTAGAAAACATTATCCAGGCTATCGCCCGTGACATTCTCTGTTATGCTATGCAGACACTTTCCCAATGTTTTATTGTCGCTCATGTGCATGACGAGATTATCATCGAGTGCGATAAGCGTATGTTGGTAGAAGAAGTATGCAGACAGATGAGCAGAACGCCTCCGTGGATTCCCGGACTGCTTCTTCGTGCGGATGGTTACGAATGCGAATTTTATAAAAAAGACTGAGGGAGGAGAAACAGATGAATATCTACAACAGTGAAATGTACCCCGACCCGACAGCATATCA
>CANQAJ010000058.1 GCA_947589365.1 uncultured Clostridia bacterium
TTTTTATTATATTAAAGTATATCATAATTATGTCATATTTGCAACAATCGCAATGAAAAAAGCGGATGTATGCCCATATGGAGTCGTATGCTTGACAATACCGCTAAATGTAATTATAATTATAGTTAAAAACAGGTAATGACGGAGGTTTATTATGACAGTATTGGTAACAGGCGGAGCAGGATATATAGGAAGTCATACGTGTGTTGAACTTCTCAGCGGCGGCTATGATGTAGTTGTTGTTGATAATTATTATAACAGTGTTCCGGCAGTTCTTGACAGGGTGGAAAAAATTACCGGAAAGACACTTGTAAGATATGACTGTGATATACGTGACAGAGAGGGGCTTGAAAAGGTATTTTCCGAAAATAAAATTGATGCGGTTATACATTTTGCAGGTCTTAAGGCTGTAGGAGAATCAACAAAACTTCCGCTGCTCTATTATGAGAATAATATTTCGGGAAGTGTTGTGCTTTTTGAGGTGATGCAGAAATTCGACTGCAAAAAGATAGTATTCAGCTCATCGGCAACGGTCTACGGAAATAACCCCATTCCCTATAAAGAAGATATGATAACAGGTGATGTAAGCAGTCCGTACGGAAGAACAAAGCATTTTATTGAGCAGATATTAGGTGATGTATATAAAGCCGATAATAGCTGGAGTATATCGCTTCTGAGGTACTTCAATCCCATAGGAGCCCATGAGAGCGGTCTTATAGGTGAAGATCCTAACGGTATACCGAATAACCTTATGCCATATATTTCGAGAGTGGCAATAGGAAAGCTGCCGCAGCTTACCGTATTTGGCGGAGATTATGATACGAAAGACGGAACCTGTATACGTGATTACATTCATGTTGTTGACCTTGCGAAAGCACATCTTTGTGCTGTTGCAAAGATACTTGATACTACGGGAATTGAGGCTTATAATATAGGCAACGGCGTGGGTTACAGTGTTCTTGATATAATAAATGCATTTGAAAAGGCAAGCGGAAAAAAGCTTAATTATGTCATAGGTGACAGACGTGAGGGTGACCTCCCCGCATTCTATGCCGATGCGACAAAGGCTAATAATGAGCTTAACTGGCACGCAGAATATGATATTGAAAAAATGTGTGCGGATTCATGGAATTTTCAGAAAAAAAATCCTGATGGAATAAAATGACATGAGGTTTCGGTTGCATACAGATGTTTTTTGCAGAAAGGGAAGAAAAATGAAAAAAAGAATATTGGCATTGTGCAGTGTGGCTCTTATTCTTGCATTTTGCGGGTGCAGTACGGGAGGAGCCAATGATGCGGATTCAGGAAGTGACAGGGTTTCGGTTAAGGCGGATGAGGATAAGGTTACATATCAGATCGATACTGAACAGGAATTTTCCGAGGTAGGCGGTAAGGTTGTCGAAAGGACAGCGGATGAACCCGAGGTATCTGCACCGGATGGAAGCATAACACTTGAGCAGGCAAAAAAGATAGTGGATTCATGTGCTTTTGAGCAATTTTATCTTCCGTCAGCCGTAGCCGACTATAAGAAATACTATTACGGTACTGTAGAGCTGAATGATAAGAGTTATTATTCAATGTGCTTCTATGCCGAGAAGAATTCCGTAAGAATGTTTGCAGGAACGGATTTTTATGTATCCTGTGACGGTGAGGAGGTTCTGCGTTGTGACTGGTCGGGTAATCTTACGGATGCCGAGCCCGGCGGAAACAGTAAGGATAAGTCTGAAGAGGAACTGTATAAGAATGCAAAAATATCGGCTGTGGATGCTTTGTTCCTTTTGAATAATGTCGAGGCGGAAAAGATTGGACTTACCGAGAAGCTCAATTCGTATACATTTGAAATTGATGCCGGGCTATCTGAAAAAAGAGGGATAAAATGCTATTGTATCACACCGAAGCTTAAATACGAAAACGGAACGAAGCTTGGTAAGTCCATATATGTTGCTGCCGACGGAACGGATGCGATATTGATGTTTAATGAAAATACAAACGATTATGAACAGGTAAAATAAAACACGAAAGGGAGATTTACATGATAGTAAAACCAAAGGTAAGAGGATTTATATGCACCACTGCTCATGCTGAGGGCTGTAAAGCAGAGGTAAAGTCACAGATAGAATATGCTAAGGCTGCTGCTCATGCGGATAACGGTCCGAAAAAGGTACTTGTTATCGGTGCATCAATGGGATACGGACTTGCTTCAAGAATAGCTGCGGCATATTCCTTCGGTGCGGCTACAATCGGAGTTATATTTGATAAGCCTGCAATGCGTTCAAGAACTGCAACTTCAGGATGGTATAATACCGCAGCTTTTGAAAATTTTGCAAAGGCTGACGGATTGTATGCAAAAACAATAAATGGTGATGCATATTCAAAGGAAATTAAAGATAAGACAATAGAACTGATAAAATCCGATTTAGGCAAGGTTGATTGTGTAATATACAGTCTTGCGGCTCCGAGGAGAACAACAGCGGACGGAACACTCTATTCTTCCGTTCTTAAAACGGTAGGAAGTCCTTATACAAACAAAACCATAAATCTCAAGGATAATACTGTCGGTGATATAACTGTTGAGCCTGCGACCGAGGAGGAAATAGAGGCAACCGTAAAGGTTATGGGCGGAGAGGATTGGAAGGACTGGATAGATGCACTCAAAGCTGCCGATGCAATAGAGGATAATGCTGTTACTGTTGCATATTCCTATATAGGACCCCAGATTACCCACCCGATGTATGCGGACGGTTCAATCGGAAAGGCAAAGGATCATCTTTTTGAAACATCAAAGAAGCTTACCGAAAGCGGAAATGTTCGTGCGTATATTTCTGTCAACAAGGCTCTTGTTACACAGTCAAGTGCAGCTATACCGATAGTACCGCTTTATATCTCCATTCTTTATAAAGTGATGAAAGAAAATAATGTACATGAGGGCTGCATTGAGCAGATGACAAGACTATTAAACGAGAAACTGTATGGCAAGGACGGTGCTGTTACAGATGAAGAGGGCAGAATACGCATGGACGACCTTGAAATGCAGCCGGAAATACAAGAAAAGGTTAATAAGCTTTGGGAAGAGATAAATACGGATAATCTTGATACCCATGCGGATCTTGAAGGATATAATAAGGATTTTTATAAACTCTTCGGTTTCGGTATAGATGGAGTAGATTATGAGGCTGATATAGATCCTGATGTCAATATTCCGAGTGTGAACTAAAAATAATAAGCACTTTATACTTCGGTCAAATAAATATACTTGTGAATAATAAAATTAAGGGGTTGCCATTCATTAAGATTTAATGTGGCAACCCTTATCGTTTTTAAAGAGAAAGTATTAATTTTTTTGCATGAGCAACACCGAAAAGCAAAACAAAAAATCAGCAATATGTTGTAAAAACTTACCTGTTCAAACTGAAAATAACATGACAAACGTAAATCTATCTGTCCGTCCAATCGTCAAATCTCTCGGATATTTGTGGATCATAAAGCGGACAGCCAAAATCAATCAGAATATCTATCAAAGAGTTTAAATCACTCTCATACATATCGTAACAGTCGAACCGTACAATCTGCGGCGTAGTAAAAATCTCAAAGCAACCCTTTCCCTCTTTCTCATAAATATCGCTGCTTATTGCTGTCCAATCCGAAAAGACATCAGAAACTTTTTTGAGTATTTCTTCTATCGGAAGATTTTCCAATGTTTCAACGATCTCACCATTACAACAAGCCTTATCATATATTTTTTGATTATCATGACAGTATGTTCCTTGTATTTCCAGAAATTCAAATCATAGCTCATAATAATAACCTCCTAATTATTAAATCAGCATATTTATGTTAATTGTTTTGAAATCATATTCATTCCGAATTTAGACTGACGGTACGGTATTGAATTTATTTTCTTTATAAGATGTGCTATACCATCTTCGTCATTGGAAAGGGTAACGTAGTCTGCCACAGCCTTGACCGGAGGCTTTGCATTTGACATGGCAACACCCAGTCCGGCATATTTTATCATTGATATATCGTTAAATCCGTCACCGCAGGCTATACATTCTTCAGTCTTTATCCCGATTATTTTAAGCAATCTGTCTATCGACTTTGCTTTGTCCACACATTCAGGCACAATTTCAAGAAAGAATGATTCTGATTTGAATATGCCGAGATTTTTTCCGAATTTCTCAGATAATATTTTTTCTAATTTCAGAATATCTTGGGGTTCCCCGTGTATAAGACATTTATTTATATCGAAATTTACATATGCGGGAAAATCCTCAACAAATTTAATACCCAAGCCGTTTATTTTAGCCTCTATTTGAGTATATTTATTCATTTGGTTCCCTACAACAATATTATTTCCCTCATAGGTATTTATTCCTACGGGATAATCCTTTACAACATCATAGATTTCCGGTATTACGTCGAGAGGCAGTTTTTCCTGAAACAGAATATTCCCGCTTTTGCAGTCGATAACACATCCGCCGTTGAAAGCTAATATATAGCCGCCGTATTTTTTCAGCTCAAGAGTTTCCGCATGGGGTACAATACCGGCAACAGGTCTGCCTGACGCGAGAACTACACGTCCCCCATCCCTTTGATATTCAATAAGCCTTTTCCTTGTTTTTTCTGTAATAAGCTTTTCCGAATTTGTCAAGGTTCCGTCAATATCCAGTGATATGATTTTGTATTTCATATAAAATCCCCTTTTCCTTATGAACATTTTACCCGATTGTTAAATCTTTGTCAATATTGAAAGAATAAACCAAAATAAGCTTTCTTAAATTCCACAAAATATTTATATGTGTATGAAATTTTTATATATAAATTTCCTTTAAATACATTGAAAAGCGAAATGTTAGTGTATAATGTAGCTGCAATGTTTACGGTCAATAGCCGTGTAATCATATATATACGGAGGTTTTGAAATGAAAAGGAATAAATTTATTTCCGTTTGTCTGACCGCTGCCTTATTAATTTCACCGACAGCCTTACTTTCGGGTTGTGTCGGAGGTCCGGTAGGTGTGTCTTCGGAAAGTAGCTCTCCGGACAGTCAGACAAGCGTTGACAATGTAACGGAAAGTGGCGGAGATACTTCCGATACGGAAGTAAAAGAGGAGGATTTCGGTCTTACGGATAATATTAAGGACGGAGTTATACTTCATGCATGGAGCTGGTCATTTAATACCATAAAGGAAAGCATGGCAGATATAGCTGCGGCGGGTTATTCCACAATACAGACCTCTCCGGCAAATGCCGTTGATGACGGCGGCGGAATGCAGCTTATGGGAAAGGGAAAATGGTATTATCAGTATCAGCCGACAAACTGGACAATAGGAAACTATCAGGTAGGTACTGAGGATGAATTTAAGGCTATGTGTGAGGAAGCTGATAAATACGGTATAAAAATTATTGTGGATGTTGTTCCTAACCATACGGCTGCGGATAAAAGTAAGGTAGAGCAATCATTCATAGATGCCGTGGGCGGAGCTGATAAGATCTACCATAAAAATGCAGATAAGGATATCGTATCATACAGTGACAGATTACAGTGTACCACACATTCACTTACCGGTCTTCATGATGTCAATACGGAAAATCCCGAATTTCAGGATTACTTTATCGCATATTTGAATAAGCTTATCGAGGACGGAGCTGACGGTTTTCGTTATGATACGGCTAAACATATTGCACTTCCCGATGATCCGCAGGAGGATTCATCACTGCCGAATAATTTCTGGGACAGGGTAACGACAGAAATTACAAATGCCGACAGTATCTTTAATTACGGGGAGGTTTTGCAGGGCGATAATGAAAGAATAGAAGCATATATCGAGAAAATCGGTAGAACGACTGCAAGCTCATATGGTGCGGCACTCAGAGGTTCGGTAAACAGAGGAGTATTAAAGGCGGATACTCTTTCCGATTTTATGGTCGGAGGAAGCAGTAATGTTGTTACATGGGTGGAATCTCACGATAACTATACAGGCGGAGAATCACTTAAAATGACAGATGATAAGCTTATACTCGGCTGGGCGATAATTGCTGCAAACGGAGAGGGTACTCCGTTGTTTTATGACAGACCTTATGGTTCATCTCCGGATAATCAATGGGGAACTATGAACAGGATAGGTGCGGCAGGAAGCGATTTATATAAGGATAAAACTGTGGCGGCACTTAATCATTTCAGAAATGCAATGGCAGGTGAAACAACAGAAATGAGTAATGCGGGTGAGGATACCGGAGTACTGCTTATTTCAAGAGGTCAGAAAGGAGCTGTATTAATCAATGCCTCCGGGGAGGATAAGGACATAAGTATTGATACGAAGCTTGCCGACGGAGCATACAGTGACAGAGGAACTCAAAACGGGGACTTTACCGTATCGGGCGGTAAGCTTACAGGAAAGCTGTCTGCCGGAACTGTTGCGGTGCTTTATAATGAGGGCTATACCGATCCAATAGAAATGCCGCAGGTATCTATATCAGCTAATAATTTTGTAATAAGCGGTGACAGTGTCGATGTTACACTTAATGTAAGCGGTGCGGATGGAGGAAAATATACGCTTAATGGAAGTGAAGCTGATTTTTCAAACGGTGATAGTATTAGTGTGACCTCTGCTGATAATGGTGAGGCTGTACTTAAAGTGAGTGCTGCAAATTCCTCAGGTTATGTAAGCACTGTGACATATTGGTTCAGTCAAGGTCAGACTGTTAATAAGGGTTCGCAGATAAGCTTTCTAAAGCCTCAGTCTTGGGGAGATAAGGTATATGCCTATATCTATGACGAAACCGTAAGTCCTGTGAAAGAAAATGCCCCTTGGCCGGGTGTCGAAATGACTTTGAGCGAGGATGACGATGAGGTGAAATATGCTATAAAAGATGATGAGGGGTCAAATGTCGAAGTGAACCCGAGTATCAAAAAATACACATATACCACTGACGAGGACTGGAATAACGGACTCGTAATATTCAACGATGGCGGCACTAATCAATATCCTGCATCAATGGAGCCCGGGGCAGAGTTAAAGGCGGGAAATGTTTATTCCGCCGGGGATAGTTCGGTTACGGTGGATCTGTCCGGACTTGAACCCGAAGCTAATGACGGAATTACAGTAAACTTTACAAAGCCTGACAGTTGGGGTGATGACATAAATATATACGTCTATCAGAATGGCGGCAGTGAAAAGATAGCCGCATGGCCGGGTGAACCGATGACAAAGAACTCTGACGGAACATACAGCTATGTTATAAAAACAGATACTGTTACCGATCCGAGAATAGTATTCAATGACGGAAAAAATCAATATCCCAAAACGGGCGGATTTGAAGCTGTGCAAGGAAAAATGTATACTATTGATCAGACACCGTAATTAAAATTTAAACAGGTTATCGGATAAGCTTATTATGAAAGCAAAATTTGATAACCTGTTTTAGTTTTTAATTGTTTCTATACAAATTGTATATATGTGGTTTTGTATACGTATTGTAATTATATAGAGTCGGTTATGGGTGTGTAAAGCTCCGGTCGTCTGTCACGGAAAATTCCCCAGCTGAAACGCATTTCGTTGATTGCGTCAAGGTCAAATTCGGCTGTTACCACACATTCGCTTTCACGATCTGCACTTTCTATAATTTCTCCTGTTTCATCCGTTATGAATGACGAGCCGTAGAAGCAAAGCGAGGAGGATTGATTGTTATTTTCTTTATCAGGTGTAACAACCTCCGTACCTATACGGTTTGCAGCTATGACAGGCATAATATTTGCTGCGGAGTGACCCTGCATACATCTTCTCCAATGCGGCATACTGTCTACATCCAGTATAGGCTCGGAACCGATTGCAGTAGGGTATAGCAGAAGCTCCGCACCCATAAGTGCCATACATCGTGCCGCTTCGGGAAACCATTGATCCCAACATATGCCTATTCCTATCTTTCCGAATTTTGTATTCCACACCTTAAATCCTGTATTGCCGGGAGTAAAATAGAATTTTTCCTGATAGTAATGATCATCGGGAATATGCGATTTTCTGTATATACCGAGTATTGTTCCGTCTGCGTCTATAACAGCAACGGAATTATATATTGAATTTATATTCTTTTCGTAAAAGCTTATCGGAATTACAACATTCAGCTCCCTGCAAATATTTTTAAAATGATTTATTGCCGGATTTTCTTCCGCACTTGTTGCAAGCTTATAGTAATTGTAATTTCTTTCCTGACAAAAGTACAGATTTTCAAAAAGCTCGGGAAGAAGTATAATATTTGCCCCGTCATTTGCCGCAAGACGAACATATTTTTCTGCATTATTAATATTTTCACTTATATTATCACTCATCGAAAGCTGTACTGCCGCCGCTTTTACTTTTCTCATTTCAATCACTCCTGTTTGTAAAATATGGTATCTGCTGGGTTATGCAGTGTATATTTCCCCCGCCTATAAGTATATCCCTCGAGTTTTTCAGACCTGTAACCTTTCTGTCGGGGAAAAGCGACTGTAGGATATCAACTGCGGTTTTATCGTTTTTATCCCCGAATTGCGGAACAATTACCGCACTGTTAGATATATAAAAATTAACGTATGATGCTGCAAGACGTTCGCCGGGGGTTCGTGTTGGTTGTCCGTTCATATCATCAAGTCCCATACATTCGTCCTTGGTTATATATATTGGACTCGGCAGGGGAAGTTTATGAACTTTTATTTTTCTTCCCTTGGCATCGGTCGAGTTTTCAAGTATTTTAAGACATTCAAGGGATATTTCATATTGCGGATCATTTTTATTGTCTGTCCATGCAAGAACAACCTCAGCCGGAGAGGTGAAGGCACATATATTATCAATATGCCCGTTTGTTTCATCATTATATATTCCACGCTTTAGCCATATTACTTTTTTACCGCCTAAACATCGACAAAGCATTGAGTCTATTTCTTTTTTTGACATCTGCGGATTTCTGCCCTTTCCGAGAAGACATTCCTCTGTTGTAAGAATTGTACCCTCTCCGTCTGTATGAATAGATCCGCCCTCTAATATGAAATTACGTTTGTCATATGTATCAACATCAAGCATATCACAAAGCTTTCTCGCCATTTTATTATCTTTGTCCCAAGGAAAATACAGACCGTCAAAAAGTCCTCCCCATGCATTGAATCCCCAGTCTATTCCGCGTACTGTCTTTCCGTTTGTTACAAAGGTCGGAGCAACATCCCTTGCCCAGCTGTCATCGCTGCTCATTTCAACCACACGTACTTTACCGGGGAGTGCCTTGCGTGCACTATCGTAGTCCTCGTACCTCGCACAAACAATTACCTTTTCTGATTCGGCTATTATTTCAATAAGTTCAGTAAAAGCCTTCCTCGCCGCATAGGCACCGTTTTGCCATGAATCCCTTCGGTGCGGCCATATCAGAATACAGCCGTAGTGTCGGGAAAATTCGGCAGGCATAAAAAAGCCGTCTTTAATCGGCTCACCGTGTAAAATTTCCATATTATATCTCATGCCGATTTAAAATCGTCATATACCTCCATGCAGATATTTACTTCAAATTGTTTTAAACCACATACATTATTCTACACCTAAACAGGATTTATTTCAAGACAGACAAAAGAAAACTGCTGCGGAAATTCCGCAGCAGTTCGGCTTATGTTAATTTTTACTGTTCGTTATTCTTTTTTTTATGCGAAAGAACAACCGCACCGGCTACTATCGAACCGAGCAGAATAACCGCAATGGCTGCGACAGGTGTGTTATCGGCGGTGTTTACTATTGTACCGTCGTTATTATCACCTGTGCCGGGAGTCTGAGTATCTCCTGAACTCGGGTTCTGAGTATCGTCCGTATTCGGGGTCTGTGTGTTATCTGTGCCGGAAACATCACTCGGCTCATCACCGGGATCTTCGCCCGGTTCGTCACTCGGCTCATCACCGGGATCTTCGCCCGGTTCGTCACTCGGCTCATCACCGGGATCTTCGCTTGACTCGTCACTTGACTCATCACCGGGATCTTCGCTCGACTCATCGCTTGACTCGTCACCGGGATCTTCGCTCGACTCATCGCTTGACTCGTCACTTGACTCATCGCCGGGGTTCTGAGCTTCTCCGAGTTTTATCCAGTTTGTTCCGTCATATACCATCTGATCGCTGTAAGCCATTGTAAGACCTGCCTGCATTTGAGCAGGAATCTGATCGCTGCCGCCGTTATTAAAGATGACCATTATATGAGTGCAGTCTTTGAAATTCTCGGGAAGTTCATACCTATAGAGATTATTTCCGCAGTCTTCCATTGCAACACCGGGCCATCCTCCATTTTCTATCTTATTGCTCGGATCGCTTTCGTCATATACATAAATATTTACATCTGACCAGCCTGTATTGGTATTGTCAAATATAACTCCGCCGCCGTTAAGCTCCGGGTACTGCTTTGCAAGCTGTTTGGTATATTTGTATTCAGCTTTAACTGACTTACCGTCCTTGTTCGTACCGGTGAGAACCAAAGAAACGGTATCTCCGGAATTTGTCTGTGCACCAATGGTTATAACATCGCCGTCACTGAATGTTCCGGAGTCACCCTCGCCGGTTGTGTATGCTGCGTCTGTCACGCCGTCTATTGCCCTAAGAGTTACATCAAGTGTATCCGTGTTAAATACGGTACCTGTTTCAACCGATGCTTCAACCCTGCTTGTAAAGCTTGAATTGAAGATAACAGCAATACCGCTTTCGCCTACCGTACCGGTAATCGTGTCCTCGGTTACAACAAATTCATTGCCTGTAACCTCGTCCTTATAAGTTCCGGGTACAGCATAGCCGTTTCCGTTTTCTACGCTTACTTCGCCGCTTCCGCTTCCGCAAACGATGACTGCACCGCCGCCGTTGCGTGTGACTACCGCATTGTTGCCCGAAACAGTGTAGCAATCTTCAAGTCCTGCCATTGCGTTATGGAAATGGTTTACAGCGGCAATCTCGGGGCTTGTGAAGTGAAGGCTTCCTCTGTCGCCTATTCTGATACTGTCTCTTGCCGTTGCGGCAGGACGTGAGAAATAGAGTGCTGATGAGCCGTTTCTTGCGGCGGCTACGGCATATGCACGGTCTACTTCATTCTGTGTTGCACCGTTTGAACCCTGACCCTCGGCATTGGAATATGTATCGTGGCTTTCTCCCCAAAGCACCATCTTATCGGGACTTACTCCGTCATCGCTCCAGTTTCCGGAGATTGTGGGAGCAACTCCTCTTCTGAAGGATGCAAGAAGAGAATCGCTGTATGTATCGTCTGTTACGGACATATAATTTGTATATTCAGCCATAAGCTCAGCGGCATTTGCTCCGCCGGGGGAGGTCAGAATTTCTCCGTAATTATAAAGACCGAGTCCCTCCGTTACTGCCGGCCAGAAGTCGCAGCCCTCGCTCGGCAGACCTATATGTTTAGCGGCATCCCAGCGAATACCGTCAACACCAAGACTCTTGAGTTCCTCAATATATGCCTTTACAACTGCTTGAACGTGCGGATCCTCGGATTTCAGATCCTGCATACCGATGTCGCCGTTAATTACCTGATTACGGTCGTTATAGTCCTTGACTTCTCCGAGATCGTGCCAATATTGTTCGTCCTGAAGATCTTCCTGTATGCTTGTGTGTTCTCCGGCAAGGTGGTTAGCAACTACATCGACAACAACCTTTATTCCGTATTCATCTGCCGCATCACAAAGTGCTTTCAGTTCTTCCTTTGTTCCGAGACCGTTATCCTGAACGGAGAAACCGAGAGGCTGATAGAGCCAGAACCATGTGCCGGCGTTGGCACCCATCTGTGCCGGGGATGTCTGTATGGTCGAGAAGCCTGCTCTTGCGATATCCTCAAGCTCGTCCTTGATATCATTGTATTTCCAGTCGAAGCAATGGAGAATTGTGCCGTCCTGAATATTCTCCTTAAGCTCGTAACTCTGCATTTCGGGATCATCCGCTGCCGAAACCGCAGTCAGACTTCCGAATGCACCCGCAACAAGGGCAGCTGTCAGGGCAAGGGTAAGTGCTTTCTTGCCGTACTGCTTTTTGTTATTCATTCATCTCACTCCTAAAAAAATTTGCATATGTTTTCCTGCCCGGTGCCGGAAACTCCCTGCACCGCTTTAAAAAGCATACCTATGCTACTATTGTAGCATTTCAACTGTTAATTTGCAATAAATAATTTTAAATTAGTCCACATTTTTTTGGTTTACAAATTTATTAGCGGTGTATTTTGTGAGAATTATATAATCATGGAAGCAGATATTTGTTGATAATTTATATTTTTTTAAATTTTTTTGGTAAATATATAAGAATAACTCATCTTTTTTTATATTTTGTTACAATGAATTTACGGAAAAAATCCTCACCGTAGCTATATTTTCACGGTGAGGATTTTTGTATTACTGAGCAGAATTTGAAGAGAATTTCATTTTGAGGGAATTTATCTTTGACCGGTCAACCTGCTGTGTCTGATACCAGCCCTTTGCCTGCATCTGACTGTAAATCTGATCCTGAATATTCAGAGCCGTATTCAGTGATTGTGAAAATGCCTGATGCACGTCTGAGCTTGAGGATTCAATTGCACCATGCATATAAAGGTCACATACACCCTTTTCAAGAAGGAGTATATTTTCCATAAGATCTCTGTCGTTCATTATAATTCCTCCTTAAAGCAAGTTATAGAAGTTGCGGAATATTGCCTTGTGCTGTTGTTCGATCTGCTGAGCGAAAGTTTTCAGTTCGCTGTCTTGGATACGCTGAATGGTTTCACAGCACTGTGTCTGCAAATACTGCTCGTGTCCGAGTGCGTCTTCAACATAAAGAAGCTCTTTTTCTGTCATAATAATACCTCCTCAGATTTAAGACATTGATTTTTTTCGCTGTCTTAATTACGTTATTATTATGAACCGGTTATCAGCAAAATATTCAGCATTGCAATTTTTTATTTTATTAAAATTTATCAAAATATGTTGTATAATAGAATTATTTATTGTATAATATTTGCATATCGACTGCAAATTTTGTTTGTGCTTTGTCGGTACGGATGAAAAATTTATTTTTAACGGTAAAAAATTAATATTTTTACTATCCTGTCGGCTTTTGGAATCGTCTATATTATGCAGGGATATTTATATGTTACATATTTATCCCGGAGAAATTATTTTTAATGGAGGAATATTATGTCAAATTTAAAAAATCGTGTGAAAAATTTTATTGGCAGAGCGGTTGCTGTTGTATTGTCGGCGGCAATGGTTGCGGGTTTTGCTGAGGCAGGCACGTCTGTTGCCGCAGCCGGTACTGTGTCGGAGGGTGGCAGCAGTGGCGTAAGTACAAATAATGATATTTCGATTAATTCAACAAATTCATTCGGAGATCTTATTTCAAAAGAGATTTCCGATGAGGACATTGAAGAAAGTGAAACGGTAGGATATAAAATTTTTACGGCGGAGGTTACGGGAAATAAGGTTTCGGTTGAGTTTCAGACATTGGAGCCGGGGACGCTTGTAGCGGCGATTTATGACGAAAACGGAACAACGCTTATTTCCACAGGAAAGACAGATATAAGTGCGGAAGATACGACTGCCGGTATTACACTTGATACAAACAGTATGCCGAAATATTTTTATCTCAGGGTTTTTCTTGTAGACACAACCACACTTCGTCCGATGTGTAAGGTATATGATTGCCCGAATTACACAAAGGAAATGCAGGAATTTCTTGCCAAGACAACAGATGATTTTGAAAGTGATTCCGTTTTGAATTTGGACAATGACAAAACAAACAATTTTGCCGTTTACAGTGATGAAACAAAGGTTATACCCGAGAGCAAAACAAAGAATAAGGTTGTATCTACCGATGACGAACGCGGTATTTATGTATTTGAGAACATAGACAGCAATATTTCCTCGCTAAAATCGGGTGATGTATTTGCATATGAATACGGTGACGATAATCTTATTATTGTCAAGGTTGGCAATATTACAATCAACGGAACAAAGGCGACCGTGACGAGCCAAGAAACATCTATGGATGAGGTATTTGACTATGTAAAAATAGATGAGGATGCCGATACATCCGAGGTAACAGTTGACGATTCGGAGCTTGAGGAAGGCATTACATATGAGGGCAA
>CANQAJ010000059.1 GCA_947589365.1 uncultured Clostridia bacterium
TTTTCAAGCCTGCTGTTGATTTCGTCAAGGAATGTTTCACTGTCAACCTTTGTCTTGTTTTCAAGAGTTGAAAGAAGATAGAGGTCGCCGGTCATGATTCCGTCCTCAATGGTGTCTATAGTCGCTTTTTCAAGCTTATCGGCAAAAGCGGAAAGCTCGCTGTTTCCGTCAAGCTCACCTCTCTTGCGGAGAGCCCCTGTCCATGCAAAAAGTGTTGCAACAGAGTTTGTTGAAGTTGTTTCGCCCTTGAGATATTTGTAATAATGACGCTGAACAGTGCCGTGTGCAGCTTCATATTCGTAAATACCGTCAGGTGAAACAAGTACGGATGTCATCATGGCAAGTGAACCGAAAGCAGTGGCAACCATGTCGGACATAACATCACCGTCATAGTTCTTGCAAGCCCAGATATATCCGCCCTCCGAACGTACAACACGGGCAACGGCATCATCAATAAGGGTATAGAAATATTCAATTCCTGCCTTTTCAAATTTCTCCTTATACTCATTTTCAAAAATTTCATTGAAAATATCCTTGAAACGGTGGTCATATTTCTTTGAAATGGTATCCTTTGTCGCAAACCATAAATCCTGCTTTGCATCAAGTGCAAAGTTAAAGCAGGCACGTGCAAAGCTGCCGATACTTTTGTCTATGTTATGAAGTCCCTGTATAATACCGTTCGAGCCGCTGAACTCGTGGATGAGCTGACGTGTTTCGTTTCCGTCCTTGTCCGTAACGACAAGCTCAGCCTTACTGCCGTCTGCAACGACCATTTCGGTATTTTTATATACATCGCCGTATGCGTGACGTGCAATGGTAATAGGCTTTTTCCATGTTGAAATATATGGGGTTATACCCTTAACAAGAATGGGAGTTCTGAAAACCGTACCGTCAAGAATTGCACGGATGGTGCCGTTAGGAGATTTCCACATCTGTGTAAGATTGTATTCTTTGACACGTTCGGCATTTGGGGTAATGGTAGCACATTTAACGGCAACACCGTATTTCTTTGTTGCCTTAGCGGAATCAATCGTAACCTGATCCTTTGTCTTTTCTCTGTTTTCAAGACCAAGGTCGTAATACTCGGTTTTAAGGTCAACATAGGGGAGTATTAGCTTATCTTTGATCATTTTCCAGATAATTCTGGTCATTTCATCTCCGTCCATCTCAACAAGGGGAGTGTTCATCTGAATTTTTGCCATTTTGCATCTTTCCTTTCAGTAGTTATATAAAATAAAACGGGGAACGAGGACAGGCGGCGAGTATACTGTATTTATCGAAAAATAAATAAGCAGTATGCCACAGCCGTCTTATTACCTAATTCCCCATTGAATTACGTATTTTTTGTATGTATGCCTTAAGGCATAAAGTTAATTGCTGTTGGAATTTCTTGTGTAATCAAGCAGACCGCCTGCAAGAATGATATCTCTTGTTCTGTCGGAAAGCTCACACTTAACGGGAATTTCCTTTCCGTTTGTCTTGTTTGTAAGAATAAGCTCCTCCTTGCCGTCAGAAATAAGCTGACGAACATTCGGAATAGAAAGCTCATCGCCCTCGTTAATTGAGTCGTAATCAGCCTCATTTACAAAGGTGAGAGGAAGTATTCCGGCATTGATAAGATTAGCTCTGTGAATACGAGCGAACGACTTAACAACAACAGCCTTGACGCCGAGATAAAGCGGAGCAAGAGCGGCGTGTTCACGGGAAGAACCTTGACCGTAGTTTACACCGCCGACAACAATACTGCTGCCGAGAGCCTTTGCACGTGCCGGAAATTCTTTATCGCATACAGTAAAGCAATGCTCGGAAATAGCCGGAATATTAGAACGCAGCGGAAGTATCTTAGCACCTGCCGGCATGATATGGTCGGTCGTTATATTATCGCCTACCTTGAGAGAGCAGGGAACGTCAATGCTTTCCGCAAGCGGAGCAGTTTTGGGATAAGGCTTGATATTCGGACCCCTGAGAACCTCAACACTGTCCATCTCCTCAACGGGAGCCGGAGCGATAACCATATTGTCGTTATATTCAAATTTTTCGGGAAGCGGAATATCGGCAGCATCCCCGAGAGTTCTCGGGTCTGTGAATACACCCGTAAGTGCCGAAGCGGCAGCCGTTTCGGGGCTTACAAGGTATATCTGACCGTCCCTTGTTCCGGAGCGTCCCTCAAAGTTACGGTTAAATGTACGCAGTGAAATACCCTTGCTGTTAGGCGACTGACCCATTCCGATACAGGGACCGCACGCACATTCAAGTATTCTTGCTCCCGCCTCAATTATATCAGCGAGTGCGCCGTTTCTTGCAAGCATATTATATACCTGCTTGGAACCCGGAGCAATAGCAAGACTGACATTCGGAGCAACAGTCTTACCCTTAAGAATAGCTGCAACACGCATTAAATCAAGATACGATGAGTTTGTGCATGAGCCTATGCATATCTGATCAACTGTCTGAGGGCCGATTTCCTCAATTGTCTTTACATTATCGGGGCTGTGCGGACAAGCTGCCATGGGGACAAGCTCGGAGAGGTTGATATCTATAACCTCGTCATATACCGCATCGGCATCCGCCGAAAGCTCTGTCCAATCTTCCTCACGTCCCTGTGCCTTAAGGAATGAACGTGTTATTTCGTCAGACGGGAAAATTGAGGTCGTTGCACCAAGCTCGGCTCCCATGTTGGTTATTGTAGCTCTCTCGGGAACCGTAAGAGTTTTGACACCCTCTCCGCCGTACTCTATAATTTTGCCTACGCCGCCCTTTACGGACATGATTCTGAGAACCTCAAGGATAATATCCTTTGCCGAAACCCACGGCTGAAGCTTGCCTGTAAGGTTTATACGAACCATTTTCGGCATGGATATGTAATAAGCACCGCCGCCCATGGCAACGGCAACATCAAGACCGCCCGCACCTATGGCGAGCATACCGATACCGCCGCCTGTGGGGGTATGGCTGTCCGAGCCGATAAGAGTCTTACCGGGCTTGCCGAAACGTTCAAGATGAACCTGGTGGCAGATACCGTTACCCGGTCTTGAAAAATAGATTCCGTGTTTTTTGCAGACAGATTGAATAAATCTGTGGTCGTCCGCATTTTCAAAACCTGTCTGAAGTGTATTATGGTCGATATAAGCGACGCTCTTTTCTGTTTTAACTCTCGGAACACCGATAGCCTCAAATTCAAGATAAGCCATAGTTCCGGTTGCGTCCTGTGTCAGGGTCTGGTCAATTTTCAGACCTACCTCACTGCCAACGGTCATTTCTCCGCTGAGCAAATGAGCCTTAATGATTTTCTGAGCAATAGTATAGCCCATAATCCTTCCTCCTTTTTGATTTAGTACAATCATATATTTTATTATACTCTTATATTATCCCTCAAATCGTACAATTTGTCAATATTCTTTCCGATTAATTTAAAAGTGTATAAATTGCAATATAAAATGTCCGTAAGCTGCCTTTGATGAACGGCATCGAAATATTAAGGAGTATAAAAATAAAAATATTTTTGCTGTATACTTGCATTTTTCGCAAAGTTGGTATAAGATTGAATATGAAAATAACTTTGGAAATATGGAGATGTTTGTAATGTTTAAAAGGCGTAAACTGATAATAAGAATAACTGCACTTGTGCTGTGCATTCTTATGGTGGTTGGGGTATTTTCGGTACTGATATCTGTATTTTAAATCAAAGAAGGGAATAATATGAACCTTTTAACACAAATTAATGACAGGATGTCAGGCTTTTCAAAAGGACAGAAGCTGATAGCTAATTTTATAACCGAGCATTATGACAAGGCGGCGTTTATGACAGCCTCAAAGCTCGGGAACACTGTCGGGGTGAGCGAATCCACAGTGGTGCGTTTTGCAACGGAACTGGGATATGACGGATATCCTAAGATGCAGAAGGCAATGCAGGAGATGATACGTGATAAGCTTACCTCGGTGCAGCGTATAGAGGTGACGAAAAGCCGTATAGGTACATCGGATATAATTTCAAATGTTTTGAATAAGGATACGGAAAAAATCCGCAAAACAATAGAAGAAACCTCAAAAGAAGATTTTGCAAAGGCTGTCAGCTCCATTGCAAAGGCAAGGACGATTTATATATTTGCCGTGAGAAGTGCTGCGGCTCTTGCATCATTTCTGGGATATTATTATTCCCTGATTTTTGAAAATGTAAAGGTAATAAGCAATTACGGAGAAACGGAAATATATGAAAAGCTGTTCAGAATTGATGAAAACGATGTAATAATCGGAATAAGCTTTCCGAGATATTCAAACGCAGCTGTAAAGGCAATGACCTTTGCTCATAGGCGGGGTGCAAAGGTTATCGCCATTACAGACAGTATGACGAGTCCGTTGTGCAGTCTGTCGGATTATGTGCTGATAGCAAAAAGCGACATGGCTTCGGTGGTTGATTCGCTTGTCGCACCTCTCAGTCTTATTAATGCTCTGATTGTAGCTACCGTGCTTGAGCTTGGAACCGAGGTTGAAAATACATTCGGAAGACTCGAATCCATATGGGAGGAATATGATGTATATCGCAATAAAAGCGAGGAGGAGAAAACTTGACAGCGACCAAAACAATAATAATCGGAGGCGGAGCAGCAGGGATGATGTCGGGTATTTTCTCGGCAGCATCGGGAAGTGAAACCGTTATTATTGAAAAAAATCCGAAAATCGGAAGAAAGCTTTATATAACCGGAAAGGGAAGATGTAATGTTACAAACAACTGCGACATAAAAACGGTTGTGGCAAATACTCCGACAAACGGAAAATTTTTATACAGTGCATTAAGTACATTTTCGCCGCAGGACACAATAAATTTTTTTGAGGAGAACGGTTGTCCGCTCAAAACCGAGCGTGGGGGTCGTGTTTTTCCCGTTTCGGATAAAGCGGCGGATGTAGTCGATACCTTAAGGAAAAAAGCAAAAAAAGAGGGCTGTAAAATAATACACGGATGTGCGGACGATATAATAATAAAGGACGGAGCGGTCACGGGGGTAAAATTTACAAACGGGGATATAACAGAATGTGATAAGCTTGTAATAGCAACCGGAGGAAAATCCTATCCTCTTACGGGTTCGACAGGTGACGGTTACCGTTTTGCCGAGAAAGCCGGACATACCGTAACGCCCCTGCGTCCGTCACTCGTACCGGTGGAAACAAGGGAGCATTTCGGTTATGATGCAGACGGGCTTCTGCTTAAGAATGTTTCCGTAAGGGTTATTGATACAAGGAAAAATAATGTTATATATACGGATTTCGGGGAGCTTGAACTTAAGCGGTACGGGCTTTCCGGTGCAATAATAAGAAGTGCATCGGCACATATGAAAAATATGGAAGCGGGAAGGTATAAGGTAGAAATTGACCTCAAGCCTGCGTTGTCGGAGCAGAAAACGGATCAGCGGCTTATCCGTGAGCTTACGGCGGCAAGCGGCGGTGCTTATGCAGGTTTTCTTGCAAAGCTTATGCCGAAGGCACTTATTGAGGATTTTATAAAGCTTTCGGAAATTCCGGCGGATAAGCGGTGCAGTGAGATAACAAAGACCGAAAGAAGGAGTATACTTACTCTTTTGAAATGTATGACAAGAACGGTAACCGGTTTCAGACCGATAGACGAGGCAATTATAACCTCGGGCGGAGTGAATGTAAAGGAGATAAATCCTAAAACTATGGAGTCCGAGCTTGTAAGGGGTCTGTATTTTGCAGGAGAGGTAATAGATGTTGACTGCTATACGGGAGGCTTTAATTTGCAGGCAGCCTTTTCTACGGGTGTGCTTGCCGGAATGAATTAAAATTTCTGATATGTTGACGGGGGTTTATTATGGGATTTCAGGACGATTGGATGATGCGGCAGATAGAAATGATGACAAGGTTTATCGCTAATGTCGTATTCAAGAAAAACGAGGAAGATATTAATTATGAAATAATAGGAAATATTGAAGATACGGATTCACTGACATCAACGGATAAAACATACTTGCAGCTGTGTGCTCTTGTTAATGACGGTGAAATAGGACAGGCGGAGGATCTCCTTTTTGATAATATGGAATATTCCGATAAATATATAGAGCTTGCCTCGGATTTTTACCGCAGGCTTAACCGAATGAGTGATGATGAGCTTGAGGCGGGCGGTTTTTCGAGGGATGAGGTATATGACGGATATGTTGAGATCATGAGCCTTCTCGGAGTGCCGGTGGATGTGTTCGGACAGGCTGACAGATCGGAATACGAATGATAAAAATAAAAAGAATAATATCTGTTTTTTCTGCATATATATTAAATATACCCAACCATAAAAATGAGGGGTGCAAAAATGGCAGAATTTTTTATAGGAATGGCAATCGGTGCAGTGATCGGAGTTATATGTATGACATTGTTCTGTGCTGCATCCGATGCTGATGACAAAGCTCAACAGATGGCAGAAAAGGCATGGAAAAGAAAAAGCTAATAAGCAGGTAATTGTTTACCGCATGGGGAATCGGGTGACCGTAAAAGGCCGCCCGATTTTTTTGCGTCGGGGTGTTTTTCCGTATATGATAATTTTTTACTTCGGAATAAATCGGGCGTCCGTTAAATATAGATTAAATATCAGAGCGAACGACTAACAGCAAGGAGAAGAAGTAAATGAAAAACAGAACAGAATGTTTTGATGCGGCGGCACAAATGCTGTGCGGTGAGATTTCCGCAGTGCTTATGAGGATATCCGACATAAAAAAACAGGCGATACAGGAAATAAGACTGAGGTCGGGGAAGCCTGTCGCCTTAAGCGACGGCACCGACACACTCTTTGTATGTAAGGACGGCGGAATAGTTTATACTCCCGAGCGTGGGTTTATATGTACACAGCGGAATATTTTCGATACCTTCAAGCAGCTTTGTTCCTATTCAATATACAGCCGACAAAATGAAATAAAAAACGGTTATATAACCGTAAGAGGGGGACACAGAATAGGACTTTGCGGAACGGCGGAAATAAAAAACGGGGAAGTAAGCACGGTGACGGATATAACCTCGCTGAATATCAGGATATCAAGACAGATATACGGTGCGGCGGCGGAAATTATGAAAAATATAACGCCTGTTTGCGGAGGGGTGCTTATTGCGGGGGCTCCCTCAACAGGAAAAACAACTCTCCTTCGTGATATAGCCTACAGATTATCGCAGGGACATGGCTGTAGGATAATGAGAACCTGCGTCATAGACGAAAGAGGCGAGCTTTCCGGAGGTTATCGGGATGACAACGAAATAGACCTCGGTCTGTGTGATATTCTCAGGGGATATCCCAAGGGTGAGGGAATCATGCAGGCAATACGCTCACTTTCACCGCAGGTGATAATATGCGATGAGGTCGGAACACAGGAGGATGCAATGGCGGTGGCACAGGGAGCAAATGCCGGAGCATATATTATAGCAACAATTCATGCACAGGATTATAAGTCACTTGTAAAGAGGAAGCAGGCACGGAAACTTATTGAAACGGATGCATTTAAAACACTTGTTTTTCTCGGCTCATCGGATAAACCCGGTATATGCTCGGAGGTAATAGATCTGACGGAGGCGGGAATATGACAGGCTTAAAAA
Organism: uncultured Clostridia bacterium; assembly: GCA_947589365.1. Taxonomy (GTDB): domain Bacteria; phylum Bacillota; class Clostridia; order Oscillospirales; family Acutalibacteraceae; genus UBA1213. The sequence goes on from CANQAJ010000059.1 coordinate 7,585, forward strand.
TTATCGGGGGAATCATACTTATTTCATGCGGTGCCTTGAGCGGTCTTTATGCCGCAAGGAGAATTGAACAGCAGACGGAGTTTATAAGGCAGTATATTATTTTTCTTACACAGACAGAAACAATGATAAGCTATTGTAATGCCGATATAATAGAAATACTTAAGGGTATAAATTCAGTACCGCTTATGTCGCCCATGATATCATCATGTCTTGACGGCATGAAAATAGGAAAGGATTTTACATCATCATGGTGTGCCTCGGCCGAAGAGCTATGCTCACAGAAAATAATATCCGCCGCCGATATCAATATGATTTGCTCCTTTTCCGAGGGTTTCGGTTCGTTGGGGGCTGATGAAGAAATAGGAAAGATAAGACTCCACAAAACTATGGCCGAGCAAAGGCTTTCGGAACTTCAGCCGGAAACCAATACGAAAAAGCGGCTTTATCGCGTGGTCGGTACATTTTGCGGGGCAATGGCCGCCGCTGTTATAATCTGATATGAAATCAGGGGGAAAGTCCGATAAATCAGAATTAATGAGATTAGGTAGGAGATAAAAAATGAATGTGGATTTTATTTTCAAGATTGCTGCTATAGGAATAATTGTGGCGGTGCTGAGCCTTGTTCTTTCCCGTTCGGGGAGGGAGGAACAGGCAATGATGACAACACTTGCGGGTCTTATTGTGGTGCTGCTTATGCTTGTCGAGCAGATATCCGATCTTTTTACCACAATAGAAACCCTGTTCGGATTCTGATGGATATACTGTCTGTATGCGGGGTGGCAATAGTTGCTTCACTGGCGGCTGTAGGACTTAAAAAATATTCCCCCGAAACCTCTGCCGTAATTGCAATAGCCGGAGGAGCAATGATTTTTTTATCCGTGCTTTTTCAGATTTCCCCTTTCATAAATGAAATAAACAAGCTTACGGAAAGTGCGGGGATAAGCTCGGATTACGGGATGATACTTATAAAAACCACAGGAATATGTGCTGTCTGCCGTTTTACGGCGGATTGCTGCCGTGATACCGGACAGCAATCCCTCGCCTCCCGTGTGGAGTTAGGGGCAAAGCTTACTATTGTGCTTATATCATTACCGCTGTTTGAAAAAATACTGACAACTGCAACAGCACTGTTGCGGTAAGAGGGATGAAAATGAAAAAAAGAATAATAATTCTGATATTTCTGGCACTGTCAGTCTGTTTTATCAGCATACCCGTAAATGCCGCAGAGCAGAGCAGGGATGACCCGGGCGAAGATATTACCGAAATATATGATGAACAGTTAATTGCCTCGGGTGCAGACAGATTATACTCATCACTTCCCGAAGAAACCAAAAAAATGCTTTCGGATATGGGAATAAATGCATTTGATTATGAAAGTACGGATGCTCTGAGATCGGTAGAAATATTTAAGCAAGCTGTCGAATTAATAGGTGAAAAGTCCTCGGGTCCACTCGGAACACTTGCACTCTGTCTCGGTATTATGCTTCTCTGCTCACTTGTTGAAGGAACGGATATAACCGTCGGAGATAAAACGCTTGAAGGTATAAGCTCAGCGGTCGGGGGACTTTGCATATGCACGGCAATAGTTGTTCCGATGTGCAGTATGATATCAAGAGCTGTAGAAATAATAAACGGTGCCTCGGGCTTTATACTGCTTTATGTCCCTATAATGACCGGACTTATGGCAACCTCGGGACATGAAATCAGTGCCGGCTCATATTATACAATGCTCATGGGTGCAGGACAGCTCATAACACAGCTTTCCTCCAAGCTTATTGCCCCGATAATGAATGTGTTTCTTGCTCTGTCGGTAACATCATCACTCTCTCCGAAGCTTAATCTTTCCTCATTATGCACAATGCTGCATAAATGTGCCAAGTGGGTGCTTACTTTGATTATGAGTCTGTTTGTGACGGTGCTGTCGGCACAGACATTTGTATCCGCATCGCTCGACAATGTGAGCAAAAAAGCTCTCAGGTTTACTGTAAGCTCGTTTGTACCCGTTGTCGGAGGGGTACTGAGTGAAACATTGACAGCGTTCAGCGGAAGTCTTGAGCTTCTCAAATCCGGTGCGGGAGTTTTTGTTATAATTGCATCTGCCTGCATATTTCTCCCTATACTTATCGAATGTGTACTATGGCAGTTTTCACTTTTTCTTTTATCATCCGTTTCCGATATTCTCGGTCTTGCACGGATGAAAAGTGTATACGGAACGATCACAACCGTTGCCTCAATGCTTACGGCGATACTTCTCTGCATACTTACGATATTCATAATATCCACGGTTATAATCCTGATGGTCGGAAAATAAAATAACTCGGAGGGAAAATATGGAGGGTGTATATTCATGGGCAACGGCTGTTACCGTTTGTTCGGTTATTGCCTGCATTGTCGAAATACTTACGGGTAATTCAAGTCTTGAAAAAACGGTGAGATTTGTCCTCGGTTTATTTATGCTTTGTGTAATAATTGCACCTCTGATGAATATTGTTACGCAAATCGGCAGCATAGATATTGCTCCGAAGTATGAATATGAGGAGGATAATGATCAGCTCAAAGAAACCGAAATAAAAATATTAAAAACCCGTATACAGCAGCTTGTAGAGAAAACTCTTGCCGAGAATGATATAAAGCCTGTTGTAACCCTCATAACAATAAACATTGATGATGAACAGGGTATAGAGTCGATACAGGCAGCCGTCACTCTCCGTAACGAAGATGCGGAGATGGTACCTGCCGCAGAAGAGCTTATCCGCAATAAACTGGGTATAGAATGCAGTGTGAGTATATATTAAGCATTAATATATACCCCGCCGCATAATATATTATCAGAAACACAATCAACGGACATCAAGAAGTTGTATGTCGTTATAGTTTATGACAATACGCCATTTCTCACAAAGCTTTCAATTGAAGAAAGTTATGCAACAAACAAAGATAACAGTATGCGTGGTACAGAAAATCGTTTTTATAACCTTAAAGATATAGAAATAGCACCAATAAGGTTAAATGCGGGTTTTCAGTCCCACGGAATGCCATCTGAAGACGGCAGAGCCAAACCTTATGGTGCTATCCATACACTAACTGTACCACAGCTTTATGAAATTGTCAAGGAGTACGACCATAGTTTTTATGAGAACGAGCAATCCCCCGGCAGAGCAGAAAGACTCGAAGAGGTAGTGTTATGAACGATAAAATTACGGAAAATGAGGATATAAAAAAGGAAAAAAAACCGAAAGGTATTATTTCCGCGATAACAGGAAACGAGAGAACACTCGGGATGATAGTTATACTGGGGCTTGTCGGGATTTTTCTTATTTTTATATCTTCCTATATCAACCCTGATACAGCTTCAGGTGCCGATACGGATGAAAACCGGGAGGATAGTACTCCGACCTCAACAGAGCTTGAAAGCTACAGAAGCTCTATAAGTGAGGAGCTGGGAAATATGCTTGCAAGTATGGACGGAGTAGGGAAGACAAAAGTAATGGTAACACTTGAAGGAACAGTAAGGAATGTATATGCAACGGATGTGGATGTCAACGGCAGGGAAACTTCCAGAAAAAACGGTGAAAATGAGGATGCGGATAAACAAAATACCGAGAAGAAATCCTGTATAGTTATACGTCAGAATGACGGCTCGGAAAAGGCACTTACTATAGGTCAGCTCATGCCGCAGATAAAGGGTGTGCTTGTTGTATGTGAGGGCGGGGATGATGATTTCACAAAAGAAAGGATAATTGATGCGGTATCGGCGGCACTTGATATATCCGAAACACATATTTGTGTAAGCAAATTAGGTTGAATACAATAAAAATAAACAGGGGGCTTTTATAATGACATTCGGAAAAAGACAGCTTGTTATTGCGGCATTGGTTGTTGCTCTCGGAGCGGCGGTATATCTTAATTGGCAGTTTTCGGGAAATGATCCCGCAGCTGTTGCAGGGACTGAGGAAAGCTCGACAAAGCAGCTCGGGCAGACCACATATGTAAACACCGAGGTTACATCATCCGAATCTTCAAAATCGGAAAGTAAGAACGAAGAAAGCAATAAGACCACAGATAAGACTAAGCCTGCGGCAGCGGAGGATGCGGATATCAGCGGTCATTTTGCAGACGAAAGAACCAAACGTTCGCAAAGTGATGCAAAGGCGGTGGAAACTCTGTCCGATATAATAGAAGCAGCCTCTTCAAGCGAAAATGCCAAAAAGGAAGCCGTTGCGGCGGCGGAGGAGCTTGCGAGTAATATAAAGGCACAGAGTGATATAGAGAGTGAAATCAAGTCCAAAGGTTTTGAGGATGCATTTGTTTCAATCAATAACAACAGCTGTAATGTACTTGTATACGGAGGGAAGCTTGACGATGCATCGGCAATAGCCATAAAGGACATAGTAAATCGTCAGGCGGGTACGGCATTTGACAAAATTACTGTTTCGGAATCAAAATAATTACCGGTATATACTGCATAAATATTATTCTGTGACATACTCCCGCCGCCTACGCTTCGCTTAGAGGCGAGGGACTTCCTTCCCGTCATACAAAAAGGGTCGCTCTGTGAAGTTGAGCGACCCGATAATTTATTTTTATATCTCGAATTTCCGTACCGCATTTTTTCTGAAATCCGATAAGAAGCTCGGCAGTGTCCGTACCCTGTTTACATCAGACATCAAACGGCTGAGGTGTCCCGCAGCCACAGGTTCCGACATATTTAGGCATAACCCTTCCGCAATTCGGACAAGTCCATGTATTCGAACTTACTTTACTTTGTACGGTTTCATCAGTCTGAGAACCGTCCGCAATATCGGAGTATCTCATCGGAGCGGGAGGAGGTACATTATCAAAATTGTATCCGGGTATGTCCCCATCATCGGATTTTGCCGGAGGAATATCACTGAAACGCATCGGAGCGGCAGGCGGTACATTACCGGAATTAAATCCGGACACATACGAATCGCCTTTATTTTCCGCAGGAACACTGTTTTTCTTACCAAACGGTTTCTCAACCGATACATCCGCATTTGCGTTGTTTATGTATGAACGATTTTTATTATTTGATGTTTGCGGACTGTATGACTCAATAGACGGAGCCGAAAGATAAAATTCCGATTCATCGTTCAGTCTGCTGTCATATTCATAGTTTTCTCCGGCATCATCATCCGCTTTAACATAAGAGGATGATATATCGGTAACACTTTTGCGTTTATTGTATTGTGCGGAAGCATTGGCGTCATTTAGATTAAAAGGCTGAGGCTCTCCGCAGCCGCAAGTACCTACATACTTAGGCATGACCTTACCGCAGTTGGGACACGTCCATGTATCACCGCCCTCAATAGGTGCGGCGGTATTTATTGTTCCGTCACTTACGGGTACATCCGTATGTTTTTCTGCCTTTGGCTTACTGCCGAACACACTCTTTTTCTCCGGCTTCGGTTCCTCAACGGGGGCAACAGGAGCAGACTGTAATGCCGGGGGTGTATCAAAGTTGAAAGGCTGAGGTTCGCCGCAGCCGCAAGTACCTACATACTTGGGCATGACCTTACCGCAATTGGGACACGTCCATGTATCGCCGCCCTCAATAGGTGCGGCGGTGTTTATTGTTCTGTCACTTACGGGTACATCCGGATGTTTTTCTGCCTTTGGCTTAGCGGCAAATATACTCTTTTTCTCCGGCTTCGGTTCCTCAACGGGGGCAACAGGAGCAGACTGTAATGCCGGGGGAGTATCAAAGTTGAAAGGCTGAGGTTCACCGCAGCCGCAAGTACCTACATACTTAGGCATGACCTTACCGCAATTGGGACACGTCCATGTGTCGCCGCCCTCAATAGGTGCGGCGGTATTTATTGTTCCGTCACTTACGGGTACATCCGGATGTTTTTCTGCCTTTGGCTTACCGGCAAATATACTCTTTTTCTCCGGCTTCGGTTCCTCAACCGGGGCAACCGGAGTAGGCTGTAATGCGGGGGGAGTATCAAAGTTGAAAGGCTGTGGCTCTCCGCAGCCGCAAGTACCTACATACTTGGGCATAACCTTACCGCAGTTGGGACACGTCCATGTATCGCCGTCCTCAATAGGTGCGGCAGTATTTATCGTTCCGTCACTTACGGGTACATCCGGATGTTTTTCTACTTTTGGCTTAGCGGCAAATATACTCTTTTTCTCCGGCTTCGGTTTCTCAACGGGGGCAACGGGAGCAGGCTGTAATGCGGGGGGTGTATCAAAGTTGAAAGGCTGTGGTTCGCCGCAGCCGCAAGTACCTACATACTTAGGCATGACCTTACCGCAATTGGGACACGTCCATGTATCGCCGCCCTCAATAGGTGCGGCGGTGTTTATTGTTCTGTCACTTACGGGTACATCCGGATGTTTTTCTGCCTTTGGCTTACCGGCAAATATACTCTTTTTCTCCGGCTTCGGTT
>CANQAJ010000060.1 GCA_947589365.1 uncultured Clostridia bacterium
GAAAATAACAATATGCCGTATAAGCAGCTGTATGAGGAAATGAAAAGGTACAATGATAATATATATAAGGACGGTCAGGCGGGGCTTTGTGACGCATGGACATATGAGCAGACAAGTGTGAACCTTTCCGCTTATGGTCTTTCGGATGAGCCTGTTGCAGTGCTGAGAGTTCCGAAAATGAATAATCTTGAAATGCCTGTTTATCTCGGTGCTTCGTATAATAATATGGCAAGAGGTGCCGCACAGCTCGGTCAGACGTCAATGCCCATAGGAGGAAAAAATACAAATTGTGTATTGGCGGGACACAGAGGCTGGAGCGGAGCGGAATATTTTCTTAATATCGAACAGATGGAAATAGGCGATGATGTATATATAGATAACCTTTGGGAAACGCTTTCCTATAAGGTTTGCGAAATCAAGGTCATATACCCGAGCGATATAGATTCAATTCTTATCCGTAAAAATGAGGATATGGTCACGCTTATAACCTGCCATCCGTATTGGGCGAGTACCTACAGATATGCGGTATTCTGCAAGCGTGTGGATGACGGCAAGCTAACCGATAAGGAGGAAAGCCGTGCAGATAGTGTTAATTCGGATCCGGAGACTCAGACCGTTTCCGATTCCTCCAATGAAGCTGAAAAGGAAGCTGTTATCTCCACGCAGGATACCGGAATATCCGAGAGAATAATTATGCTTGAAAAAATCTCCTATGTTGCCGTGCCTGTACTGCTTATAGTTCTTCTTGCCCTTTTGCTTCCTAAACGAAAGTCTAAAAATAAAATATAAAATTATCTCAGACTATTTACAAAACCGAAAAATAAAGTATAATAATAGTATAGGTATCGGAAACGGAATATTTTGGAAAAGGAGTTAAGTATGAAAAAACCTGTATTTATTATTACACAGACCATATTGACAATTGTACTTATAGCCTCTGTGGCAAGTGCAGGTCTGGTCACTATGGATATCAGAACGGGAGGAAAGATACTTCCTCAGGAATGGTTCAGCACTGAGAAAAAGGCTGAAGATAAGGCTGACAAAAATAAAGGCTCCGTTGTGGAAAACAGTGCGGAGCAATCAAAGCCCGAAGAATCCTCTGTAAGTAAGCCGCAGGAAAGCTCAGCACCAAATGCTCACTCATCCAAAGGGGAAGACTCATCCGCTCAGGAGAGCAGTAAGGATGAACCGTCAAAGTCCGAAGAAAGCAACAGGGAGGAGTCCTCGAAGTCGGAGGAAAGCAGCAAAAGTGATGCCGGCGGTCTTGAGCTTATACTTGAGGAACCGAAAAATCTGAAATCCAATCCGAAAGAGCTGACAAAATTCATAAACGACTATGGTTATGATTATGATTCTCTCGGTTTTAACAGACTTATAGTTGTTGACGTAGGCAGTAAGGGCAGTGCAAAGGTATATTGCTATCAGAAATCCTCCAAAAATTATTGGTGGAACATTGCCGGTGACGGAAAGGCAATAACAGATAAGGGATATATCGGAGAAAAGGGAGCTGATTTTGATATATCCCCGGATTCACAAAAATCACCTCTCGGTTTCTATGCACTTGATGATGCATTTTATATAGGCGAAAAACCTGACAGCACATATCCTATGTTTGAGATAACCGAGGATACATACTGGGTGGACGATACGAAATCCGAATTTTACAATCAAAAAGCGGAGGGCACGGACGATAAGGACTGGTCAAGTGCAAAGCATATGATTGATGATGAGGATACGTATAAATATGGAATTGTAATAGATTTTAATATCAGTTCGCCCGACAGCAAGCTTGCAAATTCCATATTCATGGAGTGCGGAAACGCTGTAACCGATGGAAGTGTTGCCGTTCCCGAAAATGTTATGAAATCAATTATTGAATGGCTTGACAGCGACAGCAACGCATATGTTTTTATTTCACCATGATCACTAAGTAACGATAACGCACGCATTTTTGTTTTACCGTATTAATTATCCCAACCGTAAATTTGTAAGTTGTATTCAAATGCGGTTGGGTAATTTATTGCTATATATCAAAAGATCCACTCAGATGCCCGATTAAAATTTCTTTATGACCGCATAACCGGACAGCACCGGCACACCGACATATTTTGATAAATTTTAAAAAAATTTCAATTTTTACTATCCGATACGGTTTGAAAATCGTCTGTATTACAAAGGGGATATTTTATGTTACGGATCCTCTGAAATAAACGGTTATTTTTCACCTTGCAAATACATAAAAATAACCGTTTGAATACAAATTGATCTGAGGGGATTTTTGTGAAGAATATGGAGATTGACGTAAAAAATATAAGGCTCGTAATTCTGTTGGTGATTTTTATTATAATGTGTGTGCTTTTTGCTCATTCATACGGGTCGGCATATTCCTTAAAGACAGAGGATGCGGAAGTGGTGTATGATACCGAAGAAAGTTCTGCCATGGAAAGCTCTTCCGGCAATGGCTCTTATTCAAACCATACCGAAGAAAGCTTTGCCGATAATGGCACTTATTCAAAACACGCCAAAGAAAGCTCTGCCGGTTATGACTCAAATTCAAACCATACTGAAGAAAGCTTTGCCGAGGACGGTTCATATGCGGATCATACCGAAGCGGAAAAAGATGAAGATATTGTATTATATGCGAAGTTTTCGGGAGGTGTAAAGCCGTATGAATATAAGTACTATGAAAGATTGCCGGGCGAAAAGTGGAAAGCAATTTGTGAATATACGGATGAGCAGAATATATCGGTAAAGTTCCCTTCGGAATACGACAGAGTAAGATACAGAATAGAGGCAAGGGACGCAAGCGGAAAAATACTTCATAAAGACGTAAGTGTCATATCAAAGACAATGAGAGAGTTTTCTGATTGCGGTACGTGTCTCAATTATAGCTTTAGGTATGTCGGAACACCGGTTACGGTTTATGCAAAATTCAGAGGCGGTAAGACACCGTACAGGTATCAATATTACTATAAGTCGGGCAACGGACAGTGGTCAGCGGCAGGGGGAGTCACCGATTCGGGATATAAGGTGATAGATTTGTCATCAGAGGGAGAATATACAATAAGAGTAACTGCGACGGATGCGGACGGAACGAAAATAACAAAGGATATGAATGTTAAATGCAGTTATTATATGCCTGTGAGGAATATCTGTCAATACAGCGAGCCTTCATTGCCTACCGGGTGCGAAGTTACCGCTCTCGCGAGTTATCTCGGCTATTATGGGTTTGACGTCAGCAAGAACGTGATTGCTGATAAATATCTCCCGAAAGGAAAGCTGTTTAATAGTAACGGCAAAATGTACGGTCCTGATCCTTTAACCATATTTGTCGGATCTCCGGAGTCGGTTAATTCCTTTGGCTGTTACGGGAAGTGTATTGAGATAACCGCAAACAGATATCTTCAGAGCGTAAATTCTCACCAAAAAGCCAAGGATATAAGCGGAAAAGAATTTAGTGAATTACTATCGTACATTATGAGAGGAAAGCCGGTTATTGTATGGACGACAATGGGTTTATCTCAGACAGTTTTAACGAGTTCATGGCAAACAACATATGGAAAAACTATAACATGGAAAGGAAATGAACATTGTGTTGTGCTTGCGGGTTATAATCCGGACAGGAAGGTAGTTTATGTTGCGGATCCGATGAAAGATACCGCATCTCTTACAGAATACAGTTACGATCTGTTCAGGCAAAGATATGATGAGCAAGGAAAGAATGCTGTTATAATCGAATAAAAATAACTCTGAGTACAATAAATAAGAGCCGGCTTATCACAGACCGGCTCTTAAATAATATATGATATGGCAGTTTTTTTGTCGGATTATCTTATTTTGCTTCCGGGAGTTATTCCGTCAACAAATATTACTTTGATATTTTCACCCTCGTCAGCCGCAAGTATCATACCGTTGCTTTCGACACCGCAGAGTACGGCTGGCTTAAGGTTTGATACAACAATAACACTTCTTCCGATAAGCTCATCGGGGGTATAGTATTTTGCTATTCCGCTTGCAACAATTCTTTCCTTTCCCGAACCGTCATCAAGGGTAAGCTTCAGCAGCTTCTTGGCTTTTTTGATAGGCTCACAGGCTGTTACCTTTGCGGCGGTAAGCTCAATCTTTGCGAAATCTTCAATTCCTATCATGGCAAGACCTTCCGTCTTTTCTGCTTTTTCGGCAGGTTTTTCCTCCGGCTTATCGGTTTTTATAAGCTTATTAAGCTCATCTATTTCCTTTTCTACATCAATTCTCGGGAAGATTATCTCTCCCTTGTGTACCGTCACGTTTTTGGGCAGGACTCCGAATGAAGCCGCATTATCATAGGCTGCATCATTCCCCGATGCACCGATTTGTTCCCATACCTTTGGCATGGTCGTCGGCATAAATGCAGAGAGAAGCGTTGAAACGATCCTGATCGAATCAAGAAGATTATACAGAACCGTTGCAAGACGTACCCTGTTTGCCTCATCCTTTGCAAGGATCCATGGAGCGGTTTCATCAATGTACTTGTTGGCACGGGATACAACCTTGAATATCGCGGCAAGTGCATTATTAAGCTGTGTTTTGTCTATACAGTCGTCAACAATATCCGAAAGACCGACTGCGGCGGATATAAGCTCGTCGTCAAACTCCCCGCTCTCCCTCTCTTCCGGAAGTGTACCGCCGAAATATTTTTCAACCATAGCAACAGTTCTTGAAACGAGGTTGCCGAGACCGTTTGCAAGATCGGTATTGATGCGGTTGATCATAATTTCATTTGAAAATGAACTGTCCGAGCCGAGAGCCATTTCTCTCATTATATGATAACGTATTGCATCCGCACCGTATCGCTCGCCGAGTATGAACGGGTCAACGATATTTCCGAGGGATTTACTCATCTTCTGACCGTTAAAGGTTATCCAACCATGCACGGCAAGATGCTTTGGCAAAGGTAATTCAAGAGCCATAAGCATAGCCGGCCATATTATAGCGTGGAAACGCATGATATCCTTTGCAACCATATGAACATCAGCGGGCCAGAATTTATCATAATCATTATAGCGGTCATTATCATAGCCGAGTGCGGTTATATAGTTTGATAGGGCGTCTATCCACACATATACAACGTGCTTTTCGTCAAAGCTGACGGGAATACCCCATGTAAAGCTTGTTCTTGAAACACACAGATCCTCAAGACCGGGACGAATAAAGTTATTGACAAGCTCAACCGCCCTTGTTCTCGGCTGCAAGTAATCGGTTTCAAGCAGAAGCTTTTCTATTCTGTCGGCAAACGGTGACATTTTGAAAAAATATGCCTCCTCCTTTGCCTCGACAACCTCTCTTCCGCATTCGGGACATTTTCCGTCAACAAGCTGTGAATCCGTCCAGAAGCTTTCGCAGGGAGTACAGTATTTTCCCTTATATTCGCCCTTATAGATGAAGCCTTTGTCATACAGATCCTTGAATATCTTCTGTACAGCTTCAACATGATAATCGTCTGTTGTGCGGATATATCTGTCATATTTAATATTCATAAAGCTCCAGAGTTTTTTGAATATCTCTACGATCTCGTCAACATATTCCTTTGGTGTGATACCCTTTTCCGCAGCCTTCTGCTCTATTTTCTGACCGTGTTCGTCCGTTCCCGTCAGGAACATTACATCATATCCCTGCATCCTGCGGTACCTCGCTATGGAATCGCAGGCAGCCGTTGTATAGCAATGACCTATATGGGGGTTGCCCGACGGATAATAAATTGGCGTGGTGATATAATATTTTTCGCCGATATGCTTGTGCATATATAATCCTCCTCTTTTTACTCCGAATAATATTATAATTATACCATTTTTTTGTAATAATTCAATGGTTTTTAAATTTATTATTCCGTCTTTTTATTAAGCTTGGCATTCGTTTTTTCTATAAATCTTTCGGATTTTACGGTAAAACGTTCATGTTTTCCCGTTGCGATAAATCCGGCATCGTCCCTTGCTGTAAGCTCGAAGGTGTATTTTCTGTCGGCGATATCCGTAAGCCTTGCTTCGGCAGTTACCCTTGCACCGAGCGGCGTGGCACTCATGTGATTGACGCTTATCATTGTTCCAACTGTCGTTATACCCTCGGGCAAATAGGGCTGTATAAGCTCACAGGCTGCCCTTTCCATAAGTGCTGCGACAACAGGTGTGGCAAGAACCTCAAGAGTTCCGCTTCCGACATTGACAGCAAGCATGGACTTTTCTACATTTACGCTAATTTCCTTTACAATTCCGGTAGTTATCTCATTCATTTTACAAATTCTCCCGTTCCTTCTTGATTAAATTTAATTTAGCTGTTATAATACATTATATGGGTAACTAAGCAGATACCATTAGTATAGCACATAAATATGAAAAATAAAATATATTTTCGGTTTTTGTATGTGCCGATAAGGGGTGAGGAAGATTTGACCGAAACCGGGAAGAAGAAAAGACCAAGGATATATCTGCTCGATGAGCTTCGAGGTTTTGCAATTTTATGTATGGTATTTTATCATGCGTTCTATACAATAGGAATATTTTTTAATTGGGATTGGGGAAGAAAACTTCTTGATTTCTTTACCCCTGCCGAACCCTTTTTTGCGGGATTGTTTATTTTCATATCGGGTATATGCTCAAACCTCAGTCATTCCAATATAGCAAGAGGAGCGAAGCTGTTTTTTATAGCATATATTCTGACGGTGGTTACATATTTTGCGGTGGGAAGTGATTCTGCGATAAGATTCGGTATTCTTCATATGCTCTCGATATGTATGATGCTTTACGGAATATTCTCAAAGATATGTAAGTTAATACCTATGTGGGTAGGAATAATTATAAATGTCGCACTGTTTATCATTACTTTCAAAGTAACATCCGGTTATTTGGAAATACCGTTTTTGTGGAGCTTTAATTTGCCTGCCGAGTGGTATCAAACAGACTTTCTTTATCCTTTGGGCTTTGCGGGAAGGGGATTTATATCAAGCGATTATTTTGCACTGCTGCCATGGCTTTTTCTGTTTTTTGCGGGAGGATATTTCGGAAGACTTGCGGTTCAAAAAAAATTCCCCAAAATGGCATATAAGAATTATGTTCCGTTTTTCTCATTTCTCGGTAAATATTCATTGATAATATACCTTGCACATCAGCCTGTTATATTCGGTATATGTGAGGGGATAAGATATATTATAAAATAATCCGATGTGTGTTACTGAATGCTTATTTTGTAATTTCACAAGGATGGAAATATACAAATAATAAAATACGGAGGTTTTAACAATGAAAAAAGAATCATCAGTCAAAAGCAAAACAGAAGCAAGAAAAATCGAAGACGAAGAGCAGAAGGAAGAAGCAGTCGCAGGTGAAAAGGACGGCTCCGCCGAACTCGGGAAGGATCCGGCATATAAGGCCGGAAAAAGGCTTTATGATATCGGTCTTGCCTTGTTCAGCGTTATGTTGATTTTGAATTTAACAGTGCGTTTTATGAATATTGAGATATTTATCGGCGGCATTATATGTACAAGGTACATTATTTTTCTGTATCTTATACCCGATATTATGATGATAGCGGGTCTTATGATTTCAAACAAGGCTCAAAAGAGATTGAAAACGAATGCGAAAGGGGACAAAACCTGCTTTATTATTTCTGTCCTGCTTGCGGCGTTTATTGTTTTCGGAGGAACGTTTGAGGCAATTTTCCCGTCATATCATGTGTATGAGATCGAAAACGTAAAAGCATCGGACGGAAGAGAGTTTGCAGCCGTCAAAAATGAAACGGTTAATATGTTTGGCGAAAGGCACGATAAAATGCCGACTTATTATAATATCGACATCTATGATGTCAATGGAATTTTTGCAAAAAGGCTTATAAGCTGTCCGACTTATGAGGGTAAATATAATATTGAAAAAATAAATGACGGAAAATATAGGCTCAATCTGTCGTTTTTAGGAAGAGAGGAAGGCTATCCGTTTGAGGGATAACGGTTGGAATATGAAGAAATATGATATAGCATTATTTGACCTTGACGGTACACTGAGTGAATCCGGGGAGGGTATTCTTGATTGTGTTCGTATGGTTTTCATGGAAACGCAAAGACCCCTGCCGAGCGAGGAGGTTATAAGAAGTTTTATAGGACCGCCTATGTATGACAGTCTTATAGGCTGCGGATTTGAGCATGAGGATGCATTGAAGGCAGTGGAGATATACAAGAGAAATTATATCGAAAGCGGTATATATAAAAATAAGCTGTATGACGGAATTATTGATGTGCTGCAAAGCCTTAAGGCCGAAGGCGTGAAGCTCGGCGTTGCATCCTCAAAATATCAGAAATTTACCGACAGGATTATAAATATGCTGGGCATAGGAGAATTTTTTGACAGAGTAGGAGGCTCGACTTCGGTTTCGGGAAAGCCTGCGGATGGATGTAAACCGAGATTGAGTAAGCTTGACGTTATAAATTATGTAATTGAGGATCTTAGGACAGGTGATGATGACAGAATAGTTATGATAGGCGATACCGGCTTTGATGCAAAGGGTGCGTCAAATGCCGGGATCGGTTTTATCGGTTGTCTTTTCGGATACGGGACAAGGGAGGATATGGAGAAGCATTATACCATAGGTACACCGACCTTTGCGGAAAAACCGAAGGACATAATCCCCATGATTATAGGATGATGCCTTATCCCTGATTATGTGTCTTTTATTTTTATATTCTGATAGTAGTGCTTAAGAATTTCCTCATATCCCGAACCTTGTTCTGCCATTCCCTTTGCCCCCCATTGGCTGAGACCCACCCCATGACCGTAGCCCCGCACTGTGAAGCTGAATTTTTTATCGGAATATTCAATTTCAAATGCGGCACTCCTGAGTCCGAATGTCTGTCGTATATCCGAGCCTGTGAATTCTGTTCCTCCTATGGTTATTTCGGTAACGGATCCCGATGGGGTGCGTTTTGTTTCACTGATATAGCTTTCGGGTTTACCTGTCAGTTTTACGTCCTTGCTCAGCGAGGACATTTTTTCTTTAAATTCGTCCGCTGAAAAACTGAGTTTTGTGATATAGTCGGGTGCGTTTATATCTGTCGGACTCGGGACGGCAATCAGATGCTCATCATCAGAACCGAAGATATCCTTTGCATTTTCGGTTGTTCCTGCGGAAATTGCATGATAGCAGGCATCAATAAGTTCCCCTTTTTCGTCTGTTAAAACCTTACCGAAAACCGAATCAACAGCGGAACGGATTTTTTTTATACTCTCATGATAAAGCTCTCCCCATTTACTGCGTAATTGTTCGTCACTCAGATAAAATTGTCCCTCAGAAAGATCGGCGGAAAAATCCGCTCCCTTGAGATCCTTATCCGGATTTTCCTTTTGTATGTTTCTGAGTCTGCAAAAATGTGTATATAGTGCTACGACCTGTGCCTTCAGTGCCTCTTCCTCGAATGTGGGGGGCATTTCATATGCGAGTGCACCGTAACAGAATTCCCTGTCATCTACCGTTATAATCTTTCCGTCTGATGTGTTAAATATTCTGAATTTCCGTTCATTACCGTCATCGGTTACGGAAACTTCCTTATTACCCGAAGTTTTGTTGTTATTTTGCGGTTTTGTTTTTTCGGCGGCAGAGCTTTCCGCCGACAATGTGGCGGCGGCTTCGTTTTCGGACAGAGCTATGCCGTTCTTTGCGGAAATGAGCGGCAAAACAGCCATAAGAAAAAAACAGAGAAATGCCGGAATTATTCTTTTTTTCATATTATACCTCACATTTTTTTAAATAAGTATCTGCCTTCCTTGACATAACGGCAAAAAAAAGTTAAAATATATGTTAGGCGATGGTGCCTTTCAATTTTGTTTGGAGGCAGTCTGTTGCCTTGAACGTTTTAAGGGGTATTATATACATACTGCTGATATATCATTATATGGTGTTGTGTGGTTTTATATTCGCCTTCAGAAGTATACGAAAATATATATCAAAAGGGTGGGGCGGAAAATGGATTATAAGAATTTTTATAACGGTAAGCTTGCGGAGCTTTGTGATGAGTACCGCAGACATAACGGATTTAATAATGAGGATTACCTCACATACGGAGTTAAAAGAGGACTGAGGAACCCCGACGGAACAGGTGTTATGGCGGGTCTTACAAATATATGTAATGTTCATGGCTTTCTTATCGCAGACGGTGAGAGAATACCTGATGAGGGCAAACTTACATACAGGGGCTATGATGTCAATGATATAGTCAATGCTTGTATGGAGGAAGATCGATTCGGATTTGAGGAAGCCGCATGGCTGCTTCTGTTCGGCAATCTGCCGGATAAGGAACACCTTGCTAAATTCAAGGATATACTGGGATATTATCGTGAGCTTCCGGATAATTTTGCCGAGGACATGATACTTAAATTTCCGTCTGCCGATATAATGAACAAGCTCGCACATTCCGTGCTTGGTCTTTATACGAAAGATCCTGACCCTGATAATACATCTCTTGAAAATACAATGCGTCAGTCTATACAGCTTATAGCATCTATGCCGACGATAATGACATATGCGTATCAGGTAAAGAGGAGAGCGTTTGATAAGAAAAGTATGTTTTTTCATCCTGTGGATCTTAAACTTTCGACAAGTGAGTCTATATTACGTGCACTCAGATTTGATATGAAATTCACTGATTCCGAGGCAAAGCTGCTTGACCTTTGTATGATACTTCATGCCGAGCATGGGGGCGGTAACAACTCGACATTCACAACGAGAGTTCTTTCCTCCTCCGGAACGGACACATATTCCGCAATTGCTGCCGCTATAGGTTCTCTTAAAGGACCTCGCCACGGCGGAGCGAACCTCAGGGTGCGTACGATGATGAATGAGTTGATGGAGGATGTAAAGGATTGGAAAGACGAGGAACAGGTATACAATTTCCTTGCATCCGTTATACGTAAGGAAAAGGGTGACGGTTCCGGTCTGATTTACGGTTTCGGACACGCTGTATATACACTTTCCGATCCTCGTGCCGCAATTCTGAAAAAGACAGCGGAAAAAATAGCCGAGGAGAAAGATATGACGGACGAATTTGAGCTTTATAAAACTGTCGAAAGACTTACTCCCAAAGTCATGAGAGAGGTCAAGGGAAGCTCGAAGGTTATATGTGCCAATGTGGATTTTTATTCGGGGCTTGTATATGATATGCTTGGAATACCGAGCGAATTGTTTACCCCACTGTTTGCCGTTTCGAGAATAGCGGGTTGGTGTGCCCACAGAATTGAAGAGGTTACGTATGGCGGGAGGATAATACGTCCGGCATATCGTTCGATGGTTCACAATAAGGATTATATCCCTCTGTCGGACAGGACACTGGATTAATGCCGAAGGCGGAGCAGACTTCTCTGTCGGATATCGGATGTCGGTTTTGCGGCAGGATAGCATAGTGCTATATCCGACGGTTACAGTGCTGCGAAGCTTAGCATTGGATAAAGCTAAACTGTGTACGGATGGCGGGCATCACACCGCCTGCCCCTACAAAAAAGGAGAATTGATGTATGAAGATAAAAAAACTTTGGATACCAACTGTTGTTATTGGTGCTGTCGGTGCAGGTGCAAAGCTTTGCGACACACTGTTTAATTATACGGGCAAAGGGTTCTTTTTGGATTCCTCGGCTTGCAGTATGATTTTTGTAATATCTATTATAGCTGTTCTCGTGATAGGTTTTGGTATGCTGTTTGCCGACAGAAATATAGAGCTTGACGGGGTGCCTGTGAGAAATGTTCCGGCAGCGTTTTTTGGATTTATTGCATCTGTAGCAATAGTAGGAAGCGGGGTTATTTCTGTTTTGTCTATAGGCTCAACCGATTATCCGCTCAGTTCTTTCATAAATTTTGTTCTCGGAATATTGGGCGGCGTGGTTATGCTGTATGAATCCTGTATTTGCTTTACGGGACAGAACGGTATGAAAAGATTGCCGTATCTTACCCTTGCACTTCCGGCATGGGCTTGCAGCAGAATGATAGAATTGTTTATTGAGTATTCAAAGGTATCACTGAGTGCAATGGAAATGTTTGATGTGATATCGGTTATATTTCTTACATTATTCTTGTTTTACACAGCAATGTTTTTTGCGGAGATCAACCCGAAAAAATGTGTTGGAAAAACCGTCCTTTACGGATGTTTATTTGTGTTATGTACTCTGATTACAACAGCGGATATCATATTAAAGATGATTGTCCCTGCAAAGCAGACAGAAAATGTTGATGTGTTTATTGTTGTCCCCACTCTGTCAAGAATACTGACCTGTACAATGGACATCGCTTTGTGCGGCTTTGCTGTGTGCTTTATCATAGGTATGATAAAGAGTCTTGATATAACAAACAGTGAAGAGGACAATGATGACGAGGTAATCGGTGAGGAAGAATTTTTCGGACATCTTGCTACAGGCGACAAGAATAACGAACCGAAAGAAGAGGAGGAGATTGGCGAACCCGTAAAATTCAGCGGTACTACCCTGACTCTTGAGGATACTCTTTCCATGGACAGGAAAGAAATAGAAGAGGCATCCGTAAAATCGAAAAAGAAAGTGGAAATTGTACCGCAGGATGAGGAAACGGACTTGGAGGATGCAGAAGAAATTGCGGCAGAGGAGCATACTGAGCCTGTGCAGGAGCAGGAAGTTTTGGAGGAAGATAAAACTATTCAGGGCGAATTTGAGCCTGCCTTTGATGTTCGTGACGATGTGACATTTGAATCTGACAATGAGGACACGTCTGCACAGACGGTTGAGCAAGAGGATAAGGCCGAGGAGGAAGAAAGCGTACCGGAAACTGAGCAAAACACGGTTGCGGATGAGGTTGAGGACGTTAGTGCTTCCGAACCGCAGGAGGATAATACTCATACGGAAAATGAAACCGGGGTAACTGAAGAAAGCAGGGACGAAAATGTCTTTGCAGATGAAAACGGTGATGTAGACTATGATGAGGTATTCCGTTTGCTTGACGAGATGAGCGGAGATAATAATTTTTAATAAAAAAATTTCGCAAAATGGCTGTAAACACTTGTAATTTTTTCTAAAATGCATTAAAATATAATAAGTAAAAATATTAGGAGGTAATTTCCAATGTCAGTTAAAGTTGCTATTAATGGTTTTGGCCGTATCGGTCGTCTTGCATTCAGACAGATGTTTGGTGCAGAGGGTTATGAGGTTGTTGCCATCAACGATCTTACAAAGCCTTCAATGCTCGCTCACCTTCTCAAGTATGATACCGCACAGGGCGGATACATGGGAAAAATAGGTGAAAATCTTCATACGGTAGAGGCTGATGACGAGGCTAATACCATCACGGTTGACGGCAAGACCCTTACAATCTACGCTAAGGCTAATGCTGCCGAGCTTCCTTGGGGAGAAATCGGTGTAGATGTTGTTCTTGAATGTACAGGTTTCTATTGCTCAAAGGCAAAGTCACAGGCTCATATTGATGCAGGTGCTAAGAAAGTAGTTATTTCTGCTCCGGCAGGCAACGACCTCAAGACAATCGTTTACAGCGTAAATCAGGATACACTTACGAAAGAGGATACAATCATTTCCGCTGCATCCTGCACAACTAACTGCCTTGCTCCTATGGCTAAGGCTCTTAACGATTATGCTCCCATTCAGAGCGGTATCATGTCAACAAT
>CANQAJ010000061.1 GCA_947589365.1 uncultured Clostridia bacterium
AACCCGAGGAATCGAGCGAGCCGGAATCAAGTGAACCCGAGGAATCGAGCGAGCCGGACTCAAGCCAACCCGAGGAATCCAGTGAGGAACCGAGTATCCCCGATGAGCCAAGTGAACCCGAGGAGTCGAGTGAGGAACCGAGTACCCCCGATGAGCCAAGCCAACCCGAACCGAGTTCTCCCGGAACCGGCACCGGCGACTATGTGGATACAAGCAACCCGAACGGCTCCGGAGGAAGTCACACACCCCCTGCTCCGGATCAACCGATTGCTCCGCCGGTACAAACAGGTCAGGATGCAAATGAATATATAGTACCGATAATAATTGTTCTTGTTTCTCTTGTTACTGTAATAGTATTGCTGCTCACAACTCGCAAGAAAAAGAGAGACGATGACAACACATAACCAATAAGAAAACGACGGTCTTGTGCCGTCGTTTTCTATAGTTTTATGAGTATAATCAGTCTTTGCTTCGACAATGAGCCGACTCTATGCGGAAGCGATGAGTTTCTCGTATTAGGATGTAAATTTATATAAAAATGTCAAATATCTATTGACAATATTCCTCGAAAGGAATATAATACACTTAAATAATACAGTTTGGAGTGTGTCGGAAATGGATGATTTTGAAAAATTGTTGCAAGAATCATTGCAAGATCCTGAATTTAAAAAAGAATGGGAAGCCGGACAAACCGAATACGAAATTATGCGTATGCTTGTTAAGGCAAGAAATGAAAGAAATCTCACGCAAAAGGAATTGTCCGAACTCTCGGGTATAAGACAGTCAAACATCAGCCGTATAGAACGAGGTGTATGTGCCCCCAGTATAAATACCCTCAAAGCTATAGCAAATGCACTCGGAAAAAAATTGAAAATTGAATTTGTATGAAAAATCCTCCGGTTGTTTCTCAGCCGGAGATTTTTTTCGGACATCATGCTAAGTATGTTAGGATAAACACTTGAAATTTTAACAATTTTATACTATAATAGACAGTGTGAAATTGTATTTTCTACAAAATAAGGAGGAATAAGGAATGAGCATGGAAGCTAAAATCACAGAGCTTGAAACGGCTCGTGTAAATACCGCTTCGTCTTCTGCCTATACGGTCTTGACAAAACTCTTTGATGAGGGAGCTTTTACCGAAATTGATGCCTTTGCAAAATCAACCGCAGGCTATGCCGAGGTTGTCGCGGGCAGAGGTAATGCCGAGGGTATAGGCGTATTTGCTTTTGCACAAAATACAGACCGCTCCGGCGGAGCTATGTCAAAAGCTCAGGCGGCTAAAATAAAAAAAGTATATGATCTTGCACTAAAAACGGGTTCTCCCGTTATCGCCCTCTATGATTCAATAGGCGGCAGAATTGATGAGGGAAACGACCTCCTCTCCGCATACGGCGATATTCTGAAATATTCGTCAAATCTCTCCGGAGTTGTGCCTCAGATTTCCGTTGTACTCGGCAAATGCTACGGCACACAGGCACTGATCGCCGTAAACAGTGATATAGTGATCCTTTCGGAAAAAGCCGAGCTTACTCTTAACACGGACGGCTCGGGTGCTGATACAAAAACCAACTCCAAACACGGCATAGCCCACCTCACTGCAAAGGATACCGACGAGGCAATAGAAAAAGCAAGAAGGCTTATTTCTATTCTTCCGTCAAATAATCTTGAATATGCGGGTACTTCTGAGTTTGACGAGCCGATATCTTCTGATGATGTGCTGTTATCTGTTGCGGATGGAGACAGCATAATAGAACTCCAGCCGGAATACGGCAAATCAATGAAAACCGTACTTGCAACAATAGAGGGAACAACTGTAGGTATAATAAAATCCGAAGCACCCGAAATTGATTCCAAGGGTGCATCAAAGGCAGCACGCTTTGTACGCTTCTGCGATGCATTCGGTTTAACAATAATAACACTTGTGGATGCGGAAAAATTTTCCTGCATAAAATCGGCAGCTAAGCTTTCCTCCGCATATTCAGAAGCAACCGCCCCAAAGATAGCGGTAATAACAGGCAATGCATACGGTGCGGTATACATCGCCCTCGCCGGAACAGGAGCAGCAGCCGATATAACCTATGCATGGGTAGACGCTTCTGTTTCCGCCCTAACACCCGAAGCCGCAGCAGTAATAGCACTCGGTGACGATTTCGGCGGCAAACTCAAAGGCACTTCCGACCCCCAAGCCGAGCGTGCAAAAATTACTGCTCAATACAAAGACGATAACCTCACGGCTATGAAAGCAGCCGAGGACGGTTATATAGACGAGATTATACTTCCCGAGGAAACGAGGGCAAAACTCACTTCCGCTATAGATATGCTTTCCGATAAGAGAGCTTCGACCCTGCCCAAAAAGCACAATAATCTGTATATTTAATCTGAAAGGAATAATTGCTATGAAGAATTTAAAAATTACGGTAAACGGAGTATCATATGATGTACAGGTAGAAGAGGTTGACGGAGCATCTCCGACAACTGCATCAGCACCGGCTCCCGCCGCAGCACCAAAGGCAGCACCTAAAAAGGCGGCATCACCGGCAAAGGGCGACCCTGTGACCTCACCAATGCCCGGAACTATTCTCAATGTGCCTGTAAAAGAGGGACAGTCTGTAAAGACAGGTGATGTGCTTGTAGTGCTTGAGGCAATGAAGATGGAAAACGAGATAAAAGCAGCAAAGGACGGCACAATACTTTCTGTAGCGGTCAGCAAGGGCGAGTCCGTAGACACAGGTGCCCTGCTTGTAACAATCGGCTAAACCTCAGATAATGGAAAGGGGAAGGTAAAAATGCCTAAAAAGATACAAATTACGGAAACCGTACTCCGTGATGCTCACCAGTCACTGATAGCAACCCGTATGCCAATCGGCGATATGCTCCCGATACTTGACAAGCTTGACAAGGTTGGATTTTATTCACTTGAATGTTGGGGCGGAGCTACATTCGATTCATGTATACGCTTCCTTGATGAGGATCCGTGGGACAGACTGCGAACGATTCGCAAAAACTGCCCGAATACAAAGCTGCAAATGCTTTTCAGAGGACAGAATATGCTCGGCTACCGCCACTATGCGGATGACGTACTCGAATATTTCGTACAGCGTTCAATAGCCAATGGTATAGATATAATAAGAATATTTGATGCACTCAACGATATTAAGAATTTACAGACGGCAATAAAAGTAGCAAAGGCAGCTAAAAAGGAAAATCCGAATGTAGAAGCACAGGTAGCAATAAGCTACACAACAGGTCCGGTTTTCACAACTGAATATTATGTAGATTATGCAAAGAGGATAAAGGAAGCCGGAGCGGACTCGATCTGCATAAAGGATATGGCTGCCCTGCTTACCCCGTACTATACCGCCGAGCTTGTATCCGCAATCAAGAAAGCCGTAGATATCCCCATTCAGCTTCACACTCACTATACATCGGGACTTGCCTCCATGTGTCTGTTAAAGGGTATAGAAGCCGGAGCGGACAGGATAGACACAGCAATGTCACCGCTTGCAAACGGAACCTCACACGCCCCCACAGAGTCGATGGTGGCTGCCCTCCAAGGCACGGAATATGATACGGGACTGGATCTCGTGCTTCTTTCGGAAATAAGAGATTATTTCATGGATCTCCGTGCAAAATATATCAAAAGCGGACTTCTTGATCCGAAGATGCTTGCAACGGACGCAAAGGCACTTATATATCAAGTACCCGGCGGAATGTTGTCGAATCTTCTCAGTCAGCTAAAGCAGGCAGGCAAAGAGGATCAGCTTACACAAGTGCTTGAAGAAGTACCGAAAGTCCGTAAGGATGCCGGATATCCGCCGCTTGTAACACCCACCTCACAGATAGTAGGAACACAGGCAGTATTTAATGTAATACTCGGCGAGCGTTACAAGATGTGCAGTGACCAGTTCAAGGATCTTGTAGCCGGAAAATACGGTACAACACCCATTCCGATAGATAAAGAATTTCAGAAGAAGATTATAGGTGATACAAAACCTGTCACCTGCCGACCGGCAGACTTGCTCGAACCGGAGCTTGAAAAGCTCCGCGAGCAGATTCCCGAGTGGATAGAGCAGGAGGAAGACGTCCTTACCTATGCTCAGTTCCCGGATGTTGCTCCGAAATTCTTTAAGAAGAGAAGAGATAAAAAGCTCGGTATCAATGAGTCAGCGGACATAAAAAATAAGATACATCCTGTTTAATCAGCTCTTTATTTTACAAGGAAAAAATAATGCTGTCGGGTAAGTTTCAAAAAGCTTATCCGACAGCATTATTTTTTTAGTCAGGCGACCTGTTCCCCCTCAAATTCCTTATTTTCGATGGTATTACTCCTTACAAAAATCAGGCTGAATACTTTACGTACAAGAGGCTGTATAAAAAGCAGCTGTGAGAAGAAAGCAAACGGCAGATTGTAGCATACAAGCTTAAACCAATTACCAAGAAGTATAAGAAAATTAAAGCCTTCATAATACGGGTAATAGAGAAAAGCTGCAAGAAAGCTCATTGCGGGACACATAACAGCAACAGTTGCCGAGATTATCACGGTTCCAAATATCATAGGATTTGTTTTTTGCGGATCAAAATGTTTTAATGCAATTTTAAAAGAAAGCGGACTTCCCAACACATTTTCAAGAGTATAGGCAAGGACAAATTCAACAATTACAACGAGCCATATCGGTGCATAATTACCGAGCATATATATACCGCCTTGCTTATTAACAGCATCAATAACGCTGTTCGTACCGTTTATCTCCATAAGTACATTACCGTTGACGAAGCACAGGCTGTATAAAATGTAGGCGTGTACAGTTATCAGAACTGTGATGAATGCGAATACCATTCGCTGAAACTGATTTTTCGGCATAATAAAATCTCTCTCCTTTTACGCAAAAAAACACACGTATTCCGGGGTAAATCCGACAGAAATTCATGTTCCGTAATCAGATTTACATACCCGAAGGTAATACGTGTGTCGTCATGCATTGTTTATTTTTACTTAAATATAATACCATATTTAGGTTAATACGTCAAGAACGTAAAAATAATTTCATTTATTTTGCATATTTTAACGATAAATAATAAAAGTATTATAATAATTTTGCCTATTGAAAAATTAAGCTGTCATATATGAATACGACAGCTTAATTTAAAGTTTATAATTAATTATACGATATCCTGATTAAAGGCAATCGGAATATTTTCTTCGATCTCTACATCCCTGTATCTCGGCATACCCGTTCCTGCCGGAACAAGCTTACCGATAAGAACATTTTCCTTAAGTCCCATAAGCGGATCAACCTTACCCTTGATGGCAGCATCGGTAAGAACCCTTGTTGTTTCCTGGAATGATGCTGCGGAAAGGAACGAATCCGTTGCAAGAGATGCCTTTGTGATACCGAGAAGAGTGGGGGAGAAGGTTGCGAGCGTAAGACCTTCCTCGCCGTTTGCAATTCTCTTTTCAATATCCTCATTTGCCGCATAGAATGTACCCTTATCAACAAGTGAGCCGGGAAGCAGATCGGTTGAGCCTGCATCCTCTATACGCACCTTTTTCATCATCTGACGTACAATAACCTCAATGTGTTTATCATTGATATCAACACCCTGCAAACGATAAGCACTCTGTACTTCCTCGATGAGGTAATCCTGAACGGCAGCCGCTCCCTTGATATTGAGTATCTCATGGGGATCCACCGAACCCTCCGTAAGGAGATCTCCGGCTTCAACCATCTGACCGTTTTTGATTTTTGTACGTGCACCAAAGGGAATAAGATATGTCCTGCTGAGAGGCTCGTCATTTTCCGTAAGGTCGGTGCTTGTGATAACGGCATTTCTGTCCTCAAGTCTGACCTGACCGCTTATTTCGGTAATTATAGCTATATGTTTGGGCTTCCTTGCCTCGAAAAGCTCTTCAACACGGGGAAGACCCTGTGTAATATCCTCACCGCCTGCAACACCGCCGGTGTGGAAGGTACGCATGGTAAGCTGTGTACCCGGCTCACCTATGGACTGAGCAGCGATAATTCCTACAGCCTCACCGATTGTAACAGGCATACCGTTTGCAAGGTTTGAACCATAACATTTTCTGCATACACCGTGCTTAGCACGACAATCAAGAATAGAACGCAGCTTAACGCTTGTTGCACCCGAATTAACGATAAGGTCTGCGTCATGGTCATCCATGATTTTGTCTGAGGATACAAGCACTTCGCCCGTCTGCGGATCGCAGTAATCCTCACAAAGGTATCTGCCCTGAAGTCTTTCGTGCATAGATTCAATAATGGAGTCGCTGTCATTGGAATGAATAACCTTAACGGAAACAGTCCTCAGATCCTTCAGGATCTGTATATCTTTTTCGGTAAGGAGTTTTCTTGCGGGAATAAGAATATTTCCATCGGCATCGCAGAGGTTATCGATAAGTCTTCTGTCCTTGAGGGATTTATCGAATGATGTATAGGTCTTTATTATAGCCTCTTCCGTACCATCGACCCGGGTTTTGATATTAACCGAGGTAATACCTGCTCTTATAATGTTATCCGCATCGGTTTCGGTAATAACACAATTTTTACCTGCGATTATATCCCCTGTCGTCAAATCCACAATATCCTCTGCCGGAAGCTGACCGACAATGCAGCTTCTCATTGAACGGAATTCCTCAAACGGACGAATTCTTATATCGGTAATATTGGCTGCAAGTATAGCGTCTACATCAGCTTTTGTCATTATTCTTGTTGTGGGTATCAGTAACGTACCCTGATCGGGATCATAGAAGTTTTCAAACAGGTGGTTTCCTACGAGATTTTCATAGTTGACACTTACTTCCTCGCCTGTGTCCGCACTTGCCTGACGTATATCGTATACAACGATACCTTCCTTTGTTCCGCAGTCCTCTTCACGGATAATTACATCCTGAGATACATCAACAAGTCGTCTTGTGAGGTAACCGGAGTCGGCGGTACGAAGAGCAGTATCTGCAAGACCCTTACGTGCGCCACGGGAGGATATAAAGTATTCGAGAATGTTAAGACCCTCACGATAATTTGCACGGATAGGAATTTCAATTGTTTTACCTGAAGTATTTGCGATAAGTCCGCGCATACCGGCGAGCTGTCTGATCTGGCTCATAGAACCGCGGGCACCGGAATCCGCCATCATATAAATCGGATTATATCTGTCGAGATTCTTTTTAAGTGCATCGGTTACATCATTTGTAGCATCTTCCCATATCTTAATAACTTTTCCATAGCGTTCCTGATCCGACATCAATCCGCGTTTAAACATCTTCGTTACTTTATCAATTTCCTGTTCCGCTGATGCAATTATTTCCTTTTTCTTCGGAGGAATTGTAGCATCACATACGGCAACGGTTATGGCACCCTTTGTTGAATATTTATAGCCCTGTGCCTTAACCTCATCAAGCACCTGAGATGTAATTTGTGTGCCATGCTTTTTAATACACTTGTCAATGATTTTGCCAAGCTGTTTTTTACCTACAAGGAAGTCGATCTCATAATCAAGGAAGTTTTCCTCTTTGGTTCTGTCCACATAACCGAGATCCTGGGGAATAGGTCTGTTAAATATAATTCTTCCGACCGTTGTATCAATAAGTTTTGATATTTTCTTTCCGTTGAATATTCCTTCACGGCGAACCTTAACCTTTGCATGGAGTGCGATAACACCTGTCTGATATGCCATGATTACCTCGTTAGTATCACGGAATATCTTGCCTTCGCCCATTTCCCCGTCCTTATCAAGTGTAAGATAATATGAACCGAGTACCATATCCTGTGTAGGAACTGTTACAGGCTTGCCGTCTGAGGGCTTAAGCAGGTTATTGGCAGCAAGCATAAGAAATCTTGCTTCTGCCTGTGCTTCTGCGGAAAGCGGAACGTGAACAGCCATCTGGTCACCGTCAAAGTCCGCATTAAATGCCGTGCAGGCGAGGGGGTGGAGTTTAAGTGCCTTACCCTCGACAAGAACCGGCTCGAATGCCTGAATACCGAGTCTGTGAAGTGTCGGTGCACGGTTAAGCATTACGGGATGTCCCTTGATTACTCTTTCGAGTGCATCCCATACCTCGGGCTGTGCTCTTTCTACGGCTTTTCTTGCTGCTTTTATGTTTGCTACGGTATTGCTTTCAACAAGTATTTTCATAACAAACGGCTTGAAAAGTTCAAGAGCCATTTCCTTGGGCAGACCGCACTGATACATCTTAAGCTCGGGACCTACAACGATAACAGAACGTCCGGAGTAGTCAACACGTTTGCCGAGAAGATTCTGACGGAAACGTCCCTGTTTACCCTTAAGCATATCGGAAAGTGATTTAAGAGAACGGTTGCTCGGACCTGTTACGGGTTTACCGCGTCTGCCGTTGTCGATTATAGCATCAACAGCCTCCTGAAGCATACGCTTTTCGTTTCTTATAATCATTTTCGGAGCATGAAGCTCATTAAGTCTTTTAAGACGGTTATTTCTGTTTATAACTCTGCGATAAAGGTCGTTGAGGTCGGAGGTTGCAAAACGTCCGCCGTCGAGCTGTACCATAGGACGAATATCAGGTGGTATAACGGGGAGTACGTTAAGTATCATCCATTCGGGTCTGTTACCCGAAAGACGGAAGGACTCAACAACCTCAAGTCTTTTGAGAAGCTTTATTTTTTTCTGACCTGTAGCATTTTCAAGCTCTGTCTTAAGCTTTTTGGACTGCTCCTCAAGATTGATTTCCGCAAGAAGCTTTTGCACAGCCTCCGCACCCATCAGGGCTTCAAAATCGTTTCCGTATTTCTTTTCAAATTCTCTGTATTCGGTTTCAGTGAGTATCTGTTGTTTTTTTATCTCACGTTCTGCAAGAGAATCGGGTTTTACGTAGGTTACTATATATTTGGCAAAATAAAGAACCTGTTCAAGATTTCTCGGAGTAATATCGTCAAGCATGAGAGCCATTCTTGACGGTATACCCTTGAAATACCATATATGGGATACAGGGGCGGCAAGCTCAATATGCCCCATACGCTCACGTCTTACCTTGGATTTTGTTATCTCTACATGACATTTTTCGCATATTCTGCCCTTGTAGTGTATTTTTTTGTATTTACCGCAGTGGCATTCCCAGTCCTTTGTGGGACCGAATATCGCCTCGCAGAAAAGTCCGTCCTTTTCAGGCTTAAGTGTGCGGTAGTTTATTGTTTCGGGTTTTGTTACTTCGCCGTAGGACCAGCCCTTTATTACGATTTCTTCTTCCTCACCCTGTTCATTGATAATCTTTTTTACAGTTTTATCACGCATCATTTCGGGAGAAGCAAGTCCTATTTTTATTGAACTGAATTCATTAAATTCCATACGTCAGCGATTCCCCTTTCAATTAAAAATTATCCTCATCATCGTTTCCGTCAATATCGGCAAAATCATCACTGTCAAAGCCGAATCCGCCGTCGTCAAATTCGTCCTTTTCTATGATTTCATCCTCGCCGTTTTCGTCCTTATACTGATAGCCCTCAAGCTCTGCATCGCTGTCAGTCATTACATTCTTTTCGTCAAGTATGCTGTTGTCTGCCGGTGCATCATCATCGAGATCTACAGAAAGGTCTATTTCATTATTATCTCTGTCAAATACCTTAATATCAAGTGCAAGTGACTGGAATTCCTTGATAAGTACCTTAAAGGATTCCGGAATACCCGGTTTGGGTATATTCTGTCCCTTGACGATAGCCTCATAGGTCTTGACACGTCCCACAACATCGTCCGATTTTACAGTGAGGATTTCCTGAAGTGTATAGGCTGCACCGTATGCCTCAAGTGCCCATACCTCCATTTCACCGAAACGCTGTCCGCCGAACTGTGCCTTACCGCCGAGAGGCTGCTGTGTAATAAGTGAATACGGACCTGTTGAACGGGCATGGATCTTATCGTCAACAAGATGGTGAAGCTTGAGGTAATACATATATCCTACTGTTACGGGGTTGTCAAAATATTCGCCCGTTCTGCCGTCCTTAAGCCGTATCTTACCATCCTCACTTATGCCGGCATCCCTGAAGCACTGGAATATATCTTCCTCATGTGCGCCGTCAAATACAGGTGTCATTATTTTCCATCCGAGTGCCTTTGCCGCATACCCGAGGTGTACCTCAAGCACCTGACCGATGTTCATTCGTGAGGGAACGCCGAGGGGGTTAAGCACGATATCAAGCGGTCTTCCGTCCGGAAGGAACGGCATATCCTCCTCGGGCAGTATTCTCGAAACGACGCCCTTATTACCGTGACGACCTGCCATCTTATCGCCGACCTGAATTTTACGTTTTTGTGCAATATAGCATCGTACCACCTTATTTACACCCGGCGAAAGCTCACTGTCGGGATCTTCCTTATTGAATACTTTTACATCTACTATGATACCGTATTCACCGTGCGGCACACGCAGAGAGGTATCTCTTACTTCTCTTGATTTTTCACCGAATATCGCACGGAGAAGTCTTTCCTCTGCTGTAAGCTCGGTTTCTCCCTTAGGCGTTACCTTACCTACAAGGATATCTCCGGAGTGAACCTCGGCACCGATATGGATAATACCGTTTTCGTCAAGGTCACGGAGCTGGTCTTCACCGATATTCGGAATTTCTCTTGTTATTTCCTCAGGACCGAGCTTTGTATCCCTTGCCTCTGTTTCATATTCCTCTATATGGATAGATGTATATACATCATCTCTTACGATTTTTTCATTAAGGAGAACAGCATCCTCGTAATTGTAGCCCTCCCATGTCATGAAGCCGATAAGGGCATTTTTACCGAGGGATATTTCTCCGTTGTGTGTAGCCGGACCGTCTGCGAGAACTTCACCCTTTTCGACTCTCTGTCCGACATCCACAATTGGAACCTGATTTATGCAGGTACCCTGATTGGAGCGGCTGAATTTCGTTACCTCGAAGGTCTGAACTCTGCCGGAGTCATACTGTACCTTAATTTCTCTTGCACTGACGGATTTAACAATGCCGTCCTCCTCGGAGAGAATACATACTCCCGAGTCAACGCCTGCCTTATATTCCATACCTGTTCCGACAATAGGTGATTCCGTAACGAGAAGCGGAACTGCCTGACGCTGCATATTTGAGCCCATGAGTGCACGGTTCGCATCATCGTTTTCAAGGAAGGGGATCATTGCCGTAGCGACCGATACAACCATTTTAGGCGAAACATCCATATAATCCGCCTGAGAACGCTCAACCTCGACAAATTCATCACGATGTCTGCCGACAATTTTAGCATTGACGAACCGGCCTTCTTCGTCAAGAGGCTCATTAGCCTGTGCCACAATGTAGTTATCCTCGATATCGGCAGTCATGTAATCAACGTGATCGGTAACAATTCCGGTTTCTTTGTCAACCTTACGATACGGAGCTTCTATAAGACCGTATTCGTTGATTTTTGCAAATGTGGCAAGATAAGAGATAAGTCCGATGTTAGGTCCTTCAGGGGTTTCGATAGGACACATTCTTCCGTAGTGTGTATAGTGTACGTCACGAACCTCAAATCCTGCTCTGTCTCTTGAAAGACCGCCGGGACCGAGGGCAGAGAGACGTCGCTTATGTGTAAGCTCTGCAAGCGGATTATTCTGATCCATGAACTGTGACAGCGGGGAAGAGCCGAAAAACTCTTTGATTGCAGCCGTAACAGGTCTGATATTTATAAGTGCCTTGGGGTCGATATGATCGTAATTCTGAGCCTGGCTGGTCATTCTTTCGGTAATGACTCTCTGTAGTCTTGTGAAGCCTATACGGAACTGATTCTGGAGAAGCTCACCCACAGAGCGTATTCTTCTGTTTCCGAGGTGATCTATATCATCTGTCGTTCCTATACCGTGCGAAAGAGTGAGCATATAGTTTATCGTTGCATAGATATCGTCAACTATGATATGCTTAGGAATAAGAAGATCCTTGTTTTTCTTCAGCTCAAGTTTCAGATCCTCTTCGTCGAGTCCCCTTGAAAGTATGTCCTTAAGCACTACCCAACGTACCTTTTCGTTTATACCGCATTCCTCTTTGGCATCAAAGCCGACATATTTTGAAATATCGACCATACCGTTGGAGATGATTTTAACCTCATCGGGCTGTTCCTCATTAAGAGCAGCCTGCGGTCTGACATACGCAACGGTTATACCCATATTTTCAATTTCCATTGCTCTGTCTTTGGAGATAAATTCGCCCTCTTCGGCTATAAGCTCGCCGTCCTCGCTTATTATGGGCTGTGTCAGCACCTGATTCGAGAGTCTGTTTGCTATGCCGAGTTTTTTATTGTATTTATATCTTCCGACTCTTGACATATCGTATCGTCTTGCGTCAAAGAAGAGATTATTGATATGCGTCTGTGCTGCATCCTTTGTAGCCGGCTCGCTCGGACGGAGCTTTTTGTATACCTCCTTGAGAGCCTCCTCACCATTTGTTGTATTGTCCTTTTCAAGGGTTGCCGTTATCAGCTTATCGGCACCGAAAAATTCGATTATTTCAGAATCCGTTTCAAGATTATTTTCATAACCGAGAGCTCTTATGAATGTGGTAACGGGGAGCTTGCGGTTCTTATCTATACGGACATAAAACACATTATTTGCATCATTTTCATATTCGAGCCATGCACCTCTGTTCGGGATAACGGTTGCACTGAAAAGCTTGTTTCCGTATTTATCGTGATCCATCTTGTAGTAAGCACCCGGTGAACGGACGAGCTGAGAAACTATAACACGTTCCGCACCGTTTATGACAAAGGTACCGCTTGGAGTCATGAGCGGAAAATCACCCATGAAGATATTATCGTGCACCTGAACCTCGCCGCCGGGCTTTGTAAGCTGAACCGTGACTTTAAGGGGAGCCGAATATGTAGCATCTCTTTCCTTACACTCTGCTATGCTGTATTTAGGTTTTGTTACGTCAAGCTTATAGTCCACGAAATCGAGAACCAGATTACCGGAAAAATCGGTTATTCCCGATACATCCTCAAAAACCTCCTTAAGACCTTTTTCAAGGAACCATTTATAGGAATCCTTTTGGATCTCGATAAGGTTTGGCATTTCGAGAACCTCATCGATATGGGAGAAGCTCATTCGTTCGGTTTTGCCAAGCCGAACGGGTCTGACGTTTACCATACAATCACTCCATTCAAAATTCTGCTTTGATGAATATGCCTGCACCGAGAAACAGCACGAAAATTAGTACTTGATTTTTTCTTCAAATTGTGCTAATATGCTTATAAAGTTTTCTGATGTTTAAGCAGTTTGGAAACAAAAACGGCATACTTTTCTATAATGGTGCATTTTAAAATTATAGCACTTATTATCTCCGTTGTCAAGCGATTGAAAACGGATTTCTTATTTTTGTAACAATTTCATAAAATCGGGCATAGATCCATATATCAGAACACCCGGAAGCGTTGTAAGAATTTATATAAAGGCAAAGAATTATCCGTCCGTGTTAAGTGAGTGCAATTATACACGGCTGTGCCTTAATGATAAAAAGGGGGCTGTCGCAGCAAGAAAGGCGACAGCCCCCGGAGAGTTTTCTAAAGCCGGAGACATTCTTAAAAAACTTGATATGCTCGTTTTGCAGGCTGAAAGT
>CANQAJ010000062.1 GCA_947589365.1 uncultured Clostridia bacterium
GGAAATTTACCGAAAAAAATGGTATATTATGATGTAAGGAAAAAACGGAGGCGAAAAAATTTGGAGCATATAGCCGTAATTGCATCATTTGCAATAAGACTTGCAGAGCCTTTTCTTGCTCTGATTGTAATAATAATGGCTTTCTCCTCGCTAAGAGGAGGAAGAAGAGATGAACACGCTCTCATTGTATTGGAAAATGAAAGGGATAACATAACCTTTCCCGTTCTGTATTGGGAAAACTCTATCGGAAGAAGCAGAAGCTCCGATATAAAACTTTCCGACCCTACCGTGTCAAGGGATCATGCCGTTTTACTCAGAAGAAATGACGGATGGTTCGTAACAGACACAGGCTCAAAATCCGGCGTATATGTAAACGGCGAAAGAACTGTCGGAAGACATCAGGTTGCGGTCGGAGATATTATAACCTGCGGAACAACATCACTCGTTCTGCGTCGTGCCTCAGATACGGGTGCGGCCGAGCCGAGGCATGAAAGAAAAATCTTCCCTCAGAGCATAATATTATCATTTGTTACATTATATACCGCATTGCTTGTTCTTCAGGCAGTTATAAACATGGGAAATACCGATGCCGTCACTCCCGGTATTGTATTCATCGTTGTAATTTGGCTGTATTTTGCCATTTCACGGGCAGCATTTAAAAGACTTAATTTTGAGCTTGAATCCCTTGCAATGCTGCTCTCCGGAACGGGTATAATCCTTGCGGCTTCACATGATACAAGGCAGGCATA
This sequence comes from uncultured Clostridia bacterium, assembly GCA_947589365.1. Taxonomy (GTDB): domain Bacteria; phylum Bacillota; class Clostridia; order Oscillospirales; family Acutalibacteraceae; genus UBA1213. The sequence goes on from CANQAJ010000062.1 coordinate 750, forward strand.
TATGCAGCTCGGTGCAATGGTACTCGGATTGTTTATATATTCGTTTATGCTCTGGTTCATTGAAATTCCCGACCGAGTAATGAAATGGCATATCGCAATATCCGTCCTTACCCTGCTGCTGCTTGCATCAACACTTGTCATAGGAAAAAGCGTGAACGGTGCAAAAAACTGGATAATAATAGGTCCGCTGTCGGTGCAGCCGTCGGAGTTTGCCAAAATTGCATATATCTTTGTGGGTGCGTCAACACTCGATGTACTCCAAACCAAAAAAAGCCTTGCCGCATTTATTTTCGTATCGGCAGCAAGCGTCGGATGTCTTGTTCTGATGAGCGATTTCGGAACAGCAGTTATATTCTTTGTGACATTCCTTATAATCGCATTCATGCGTTCGGGCGATATAAAAACCGTTATCCTCGCAATAACCGCAGCTGGTCTCGGCATACTTACAATGCTTTCCGTCAAGCCGTATATTGCCGAGCGTTTCGCCGCCTGGGGACACGTGTGGGACTATGCGGATGTAGCCGGAGGCTATCAACAGGTTCGCTCTCTTATATACTCCGCAAGCGGAGGTCTTTTCGGCGTGGGGCTTTCCAACGGATATCTGCAATATGTATTCGCCTCGGAAAACGACCTCGTGTTCTGCCTTATGTGTGAGGAATTGGGATGCATTATCGCCCTACTTTGTGCATTTGTTATAGGCGGTCTTATGCTTTACGCAAGAGCAGTCACAACACGCAGCCGCTCAACCTTCTACTCTATTGCCGCCTGCTCCGCCGGAGGTCTTCTTGTATTTCAGGCAGCACTCAACATTTTTGGTGTAACAGATATACTTCCGCTGACAGGTGTGACATTTCCCTTTGTCAGCTACGGCGGAACAAGTATGGCGGCCTGCTGGGGAATACTCGCTTTTATAAAATCGGCGGATGAGCGTACCTATGCACGTCATAAGCCCAAACAGAAAAAACAAAAAATAAAATCAAGACGTGCTGAAGAATATGAGGAAGATTACGTTGAAATATAGGGGGTATATACCTTGAGGAAAACAAGATTCAGATCCTTTCCCGTTCTGATGATAACTCTTGCTTTTTTTGCAGGTCTTATCTATTTTATAATAAATCTTGCCATCCATTCGGCAGAATGGGCCTCAATGCCGTATAACGGTCATTTATCGGACAGTGACGCTATGGAAATGACAGGCACAATAACCGACAGAAACGGAGTTGTCCTTGCAAAAACCGAGAACGGCAAAAGAATTTATAATCAGGACGAGGATATACGTCGTGCCTGTCTTCATGTTGTCGGCGACGACAGCGTTAATATTTCCACCGCAATACAGACAATATACCGTTCCGAGCTTTCCGGCTACAACTTCATCCTCGGTCTCGGGGCACCCGATCTCTTACAAAAGGGTGCGGATATTGAGCTTACCATAGACAGCGAGGTGCAGAAAGCAGCATACCGGGCATTGGGAGATTACAGGGGTGCGGTTATTGTATATAACTACAAAACCGGTGAAGTCATATGTATGGTAAGCACTCCCACCTATGACCCGGAAAATGTTCCGGAGGATATTGATACCAATGATGAATATGAGGGTGCGTATATAAACCGTACCATTTCCGCCTCCTATCCCCCCGGCTCCACATTCAAGCTCGTCACGGCTTCAGCGGCACTCGAGGAAGACCCGGATAACGAGAACAGGGAATATGATTGTATAGGTTATACTGAAATCGGCGGCAAGACAATAAACTGCTATTCCGTCAGCGGTCATATTGATATGACCGGTGCACTTATGAACTCATGCAATGCGTATTTTGCGGAGCTTACTGTCGATCTGGGAAAGGACTGTATGCTGAAACAGGCAGAAAAAATGGGATTCAATTCTTCGTGGAAGTTCGACGGCATAGAAACCGCAGACAGCTCATACGATGTATCAAAGGCTGATGATAACTCTTTTGCATGGTCGGGTGTCGGACAGTATACCGTATTGGAATCCCCGATAAATATGGCTATACGCTCATCCGCAATAGCAAACGGCGGAAAATCGGTTACACCTGAGCTTATTATGAATATAGATACTCTTTTCGGCGGAAGCCTTAAGCAAAACGACAGCTCGCCATCAAAAACAATGATGAGCAAAGAAACCGCAGATAAGCTTGCGGATATGATGGATTACACCGTTGAAAATAATTACGGAAAGGGTTATTTCTCTAACTATCTTGATGTATGTGCAAAAACCGGTACCGCAGAAGTAAGCGATGACGGTCTTGCCCATGCATGGGTAACAGGATTCACAAAAGACGAAGATTGTCCCCTTGCCTTTGCAGTAATAGTAGAACACGGTAATTCCGGATATCAGACTGCAATTCCGGTTGCGGGTGCGGTTCTCGATGCAGCCGCCGAAGCCCTCGGAAGCGATTAACTTCTCGGTTTTTAATCACATAGGGATTTATGTATTATTACTATTGATTTTGACATAAAATGGTGATACAATAGATTTCGGATGATATGTTGGGTGAAAATGTCGGAGGTGAAAATTATGGATAATAATGAATTGCTCGTTGCCATAAAAGACATTGTGAGGGAAACAGTAGAGGAAGTCGTAAAGACAACCGTTGAACCTATGGTTGAAAACATTGTTCGGAGAGAGCTTGCACCCATAAAGCAGGATATTGCTAAAATGAAAACGGATATATCAGAGCTGCGAACTGATGTCGACGAACTTAAGGTAAAAATGACTGCCGTTGAAAACGAGGTTTCCGGGCTTAAAGCCGAAGTTACCGAGCTTAAAGCCGAAGTTTCCGAGCTTAAAGCCGAAGTTTCCGAGCTTAAAACCGAAGTTTCCGAGCTTAAAACCGAGGTTGCCGAGCTTAAAACCGAGGTTGCCGAGCTTAAAACCGAGATGGATAAGCTTAAAGCCGAAGTTACCGAGCTTAAAGCCGAGATGGGTAAGCTTAAAGCCGAAGTTACCGAGCTTAAAGCTGAGATGGATAAGCTTAAAGCTGAGATGAATAAGCTTAAAGCTGAGATGAATAAGCTTAAAGCCGAGATGAATAAGCTTAAAGCCGAGATGGATGAGCTTAAGACAAGAATGTCTGCTGTCGAAAATGAGGTTGCTGAGCTTAAGACAAATGTCGTTGATCTTAAGGAGGATGTTGCAGAGCTCAAGGAATTTACATTGATTACAAGAACTGCCGTCAATGAAATTGTTGATTTCAGCGAGAGAGCGGCAAAGGTAATACGCATACCGTTTATGTCACAGGATGATGCAGTATAAACAGAAAGCTTTACCGTATATTCCGGTCTTCACCCGAATATACGGTTTTCTGATTTTTGCAAATCGAACTGTCATACTTCAAGGGGATTGTATGAGACAGTAACAGATTAAATTATAGATGTGAAAAAGGAAGTTTGATCTTGGCAAAATAACGGAATTGAAGTTTTAAGGTAATAATGCAACAGTTATATACATCTATAAAATATTCCGGAGATGGATATGATATCGTTTCATCAGGTTAATAAGTATAATAAGGGAGAATTACAATTGTGACCAGATTGCCGAGTCAATGGAGTTATATGTGTGAGTATGCCATCGAGCACAATGAGATGGCTGACTATATGTTGGGTAATGGAAAATATTATTGGTCAGGAGATAAAAACAGACCCGGGCCTGTTTATCCGCCAAGCATATTAAAAGCTATTTATACTCTGTATGAAACCGATAAAGAATCAAATGTATTAGAAATCTTCAAAGCTACACTTTTGAAACTGTGTAAGGGGACACCATATGAACTTATGTACGGTGTTATATATTTCGAGACGCATTGTCGTAATGAAAAAGCAGAGAATTCTCCTTTTTGCTTTGACAGTGATTTTATCGAATCGTTTTTGAAAACAGTTGGCGATAGATGTGAAAACGAGGAAGCTGAACTGAGAGGAGCCAAGGGTAACATATGGAGATCACTTGTTGTTTTTAATAATGCACTTATAGTGAAAACAAATATAAAAAAGGGTTTTTTGAGGTCATATAGTGTATGGCAAGCCTGGGCTGAACAATCAATTGATATTAGTCAAATCAAAGATATGCTTAAAGGCATAGATGATTACAAGATTTTTGGAGAACCTGTTGATGTGAAGAAGGTATTACAGGCGTATTATGATTTGGACAGGCAGAATCCTTTTGGTGATACTGATAGTGGAGATGTTCTTGAAAGGAAATTCTTTGAACTTCTTTCCGGAAACAATGATGATATTTATCTCTCTGCACGATATTTTGTTTATCAGCTTATCGAAGAAAAGAACGGCAATTCATCATTCAAGATGGACGAGGAATTTAAGCAGAAGTATATTGGCAAATTGACAGAGATATGCAAGACAAAATGGCAAGAATTTAAGACAGAAACCACTATTTATGGTGATAATAAATGGGAAGCACTGAAAAAACTCAACGATATTTTGCCGGATGATTTAGGGTTCGGAAAAGGATTTTTAAAATTATGAGAATATCGGGAGTTACTGTTATAGTGTGAATGGTGATAAAGCTGTCGGTGAAAAATTGGTGCTAAGTGCAATAATTAATTTTGGGTTGTGCCGTTGTCGGAGCGGTTGCTGATAAAGCAATCAAAACTGCGGTAACGAGGTCAGTCAAAAATAAAATAGTTGGAGAATTTGGCGAAAAGTTTGCAGGGTTTTTGAATGAGTAAACAAATTGTTAATGAAATAAAGAGATAGATATGATATACTCATATAGAGGTGGTCATATCATGAAAAAATTAAGTTTAATGGAAGTGTTGGAAGGAATAGAAGATACGAGGAGAAAATGATATGCGTAATGACAATCGAATAAAGACTATGAGTTTTCTTAAATCTGCCGGCTGGTTTGAAGACAGGAAGATAGATGTGTCAGAAATGCACTTTGAAATGAAATCAAATTCTGACATGAAGTATATAGGCAGTAAATTTTATATGTTTTCATCGGCAAGAAAATTTTTACAAAGCTTTGGAGGTATAAATTTAAATATTCATTCAAAACTTGCCAATGAAAGTTATGAACTGCGAATCGCCCCACATCATACGGCGATAAGTGTTTATAGTTTGAAGTGGATGCAGTTATATTTTAAGAGATTTCTATATCCTGTAGCAATTTATGAGGGTATGCCCACAAACATTTTAATTGATGAAACCGGTGACTTTTGGCTTGAATGGGACGGAATGGTTTACAAAACCAATATTGATTTCCTTACCCTGCTTGATTATATTATTGCTAACCAAAAAATTGCTGAGGCAGAGTATTTTGAATTGCCGGATTGGTATGATGTCGGATTGAATGATGAGTTCATTGAAAATTGGAATTATGACTTCGATTCTGTTCATGGTGATTGGTTACCAAATATTTGACTAATAAAGTTTACTTTCGCAGCGAAAAAGCTGCCAAATCCGGTTTAGCTAAGGTTGCAAAAAAGAAGATTGCTACTAAATTTGGTGAAGATACAGTAAAAGCAGTTTTGAAACATGGTGATAAGGCAGCGTATTTGATTAATACATATGGAAAGAAGGCGGCTATTGCAGAACATGGCGATGAGGCTGTCAAACTCATCAAAAAATATAGCGGTAATGCCGCCAAAGCTATTGCAAATTGCGGCAATAATGCTATAATTGTAATATCGTCAGAAAAAAATGGTAAAAAAGCGGAAAGATTAGTATTGAATTTTGGAAACAGTGTTGTTATTTTCTTGCAAGAAAATGATCATATAACCAAAGCTGTATTTGCACTTAACGATGATGCTGCTAATTCTTTTATCAATACAGTAATAAAACACAAAGAAAAATTGTTGCCTATTCTAAAAAAATATGATGAATGTGTTGATGATATTGTAGAGTTGACATCAAGAAGATGTTTGTATAGATCCTTATAAATTTTATAAAACCAAATTTGTAAATTCTCAAAACGAATCATTTGATGTGAAAACTGTAGGATGTTGTAATAGATGTGTTGATACAGAAGCAAAAACATTAGAACAAATAACAAGAGATTCGGGTGCCGTGAAGCATACAGACGGTTCTGTTGATTGGGGAAATACTTCGGTAAAGGGAACAATAAATTTGTTTACAGAAAGAGAGCCATGCCCCGGTTGTTACGGGGTGATTGAACAGTTTAACCTAACGGGAAAGAAGTCCCCCGTCTCTACAGACGGCGGGAGTATGTGACAAATCATTATTCAAATATTATTGTTGACATATTTTGGTTAAAATAAGGGGAATAATTTTATGCATGAACAAGACTATATACAGCATATAGACGATATGATTAAGGTATACAACGATATGAGTTTGTATGTATTTAATATTGAGCCGGAAGCTGCACAAGATGTTATGAAAAGCATAACCCATGCTATGAATATCAAATTTGATTTTCAAAAGTTAAAAAAATCATTAGATAGCAATCAGATAGTAGGGGCAGAAAAGATATGTGTCTTTTTTAAGGAAGAAGATACAAGACAGTTTGTGTTATTAAGCTGTCATCAAAAGTGCTATGCTTATGAAATAATAGTGCGTTGTCTGCAAGAAGATTCTAAAACGGTCATTAATTCATTTGAGCCTTGGAAAACAGAGTTTTTTGAAAATATTGGAGGCTCCGTGATGGATTCAGAGGATCTCTATCATGATGATATAAGGTATTCTTATCGTGAAGGTAAAAAAGTATTGATTGAACCGGTAAAAAGTACTTTTAGATTTAATGGCTTAATTGATGAGTAATAACCTGAGTCACTGTATTAAAACGAATTATATTCTACAATTTTTTAGAATGGAGAGATTAGTATGGATATACTTAATATAAAACTTTTATCCCGAGAATATGTAATAAAAAATGGTACATATTTTGATGGAGGAACTGTATATTGGAACGATTGTGATATATACGAACATTCTGCAAATGGAGATGAAAAGCCTTTTACCGGACTTTTATATGAAACTTATGATAATGGACAAATAGCTTTTTATGGATATGTTACAGATGGAATATATGATGGAGAAAAGGTGACTTTTTATAAAAACGGACAGATGAAATGTTATTGTAAGATGAAGCTGGGAGGATATTACGGAAAATGTTATCGCTGGTATGAAAATGGACAATTAAAAGAAATTAGAGAAATATCTGAAGATCGGAAACATGAATGGATAAAAAAATGGGATGAAAACGGAGTGTTATTGGAAGATCGTCAATTAAGATGAGTTTGGGGTGGTATTGAACAAATTGCTATGGGTAAAACTCCCGAGGGTTATACATGGCACCATGATGCTGAAATAGGTAAAAATACAAGTAGCAGAAACAAGCGTTCGTGAGCAACGGCACATACCGGTGGGGGTTCCATTTGGGGTGGCGGTTCTGCTGCACGCTAAGGAGGGTAATATTATGGAGTGGATATTTGTTGAGGATTTGCAATCCGAAGGTTTAATTAATGAGTATGAGGAGGTAATAAAATATCATTTTCCGGAAGATTTTAAAAAATGTGTGAGAAACTATAATGGTGCTTATCCGGTCTTAGAAGTGTTTTTATCTTTTAAGGGAAAAAGAAAAAAGAAACGAGTTTTTAATCATCTTTTCTCATTTAATAAAAATGATGTTACAACGATATGGAAGTATAATGACTGGAATGGAAGATTCCACGAGTGGAACACAGATGGGAAAATGGAAAATTATGTTGCCTTTGCGGGAGATCCGTTTGGTAATCTGATATGTTTTGACAAAACTGATGACAAGATAGTATTTATCGATCATGAAACATTAACTGTTGAAAATGTTACAGATACTTTTACCGAGCTTATTGAGAGCTTACGGAAAAGTTAAAAACAAATTAAATAATCGTATGTTCTGAATGATGATCAGTGTCTGTCAGTGTATATCATACGTCTGACAGATGCTGCACTGTTTGGTATAATGTAAACATCATAAAGAATTGGAGAATATGATATGTCTAAAAAAGAAAAATTACTTTCAGAAATAATGGAACTCAGTAAAAAAATCGGTAGTGTTAAGGTATATTTTAATCAGCATAAAACCGAGGGCAAGGTAATGGGTTATTATTTTGATGAAGATGACAAATTGTGGAAATCTTATATGTGTAATAAGTTTCATTCTATTACTGAAAGATCAAAAAATGAGATTGATGTCATAGAGCATTTGTATGATTCGGTTTGTGACGAAGTAGAGGCACATGAAAACCCGCTTGAAAAGATCAAAAAAATTGAATCAAAATTGCAATCTGTACCAATTGTTTTAAATGCTCGCACTTGTGGAGCATATGCTATAGGGTATTTTTATGATCCGGAGACTAAACGTTGGGCAACATACCACAATGATGAAAGAGGCAGCAGTTTGTACTATTATTATGACTGCGAAGAAGAAGCAATTGTTGAAGTATATAAAACGGCCAGCGTAGAATATAATCTTCAGCACCATTAATACGGATTAAAATCATAATTCAAAAACTGTACAAATTCATTGTAAATTTTGGTGACAATGCAGTAAGGCTCATTGCAAAGCACGGTGATGATGCAGCCGTACTTCAATTGGCCGGAACGTTTGGGTTTTAAAGAAAGTTCAATTAAAGGAATAAGCCCGGAAGCTCCTTTACCTGCTCAAAGGAATTGTGTGGAAATTGTTCAGTCATTTTACACTAAAAAACAAAGTTTTCTCCGGTATATTAACGAAAAAATGTATTAATTATTTCTGCATAGTTCCTAATTGGTGTTTTTATAGTAAAAGTCACTGAGTATTGCTCATTCGGAGTGAAGAGTGAAGTTATTGCAAATTCGACTCTTCGATTAAATCATATTTTAAAAATGAGTCGGAAAATATAACAGTTTCACTCTTCACTTTCCATACTACACTCCGTGAGCTTAAATGGGTAAATTAAAATGTCGTTTGCTATAATTTATCTGTTTAGAATGGTTATGAAAGGGTATGTTTATGTCAAATTTATTCTTAAAAAAAGAACTTATTAATAAAATAAAAAGTCTTAGTACTCGAATTGGACATTTCCAAATTTATCTTAATGAATATCATGATGAGGGCTTAGCAATCGGATATTTTTTTGATGAGCAAAGATTGCTATGGTCATCTTATTATGTTGATGGTACCAAAATGACAGTTGACTCTTCGCCTGATGAGATCAAAATATTAGAATCTGTCTATAACATTGTTTGTAAAGAAGTGGAAGCACATACAGATACACTCAAGAAAATTAAAAAAATTATCCCGGAACTTATCTTCGTTCCGGTCTATTTAAATGAATATTATAACTCTCAATATGCTATAGGGTATTATTATGATTTAAACGATAAATATTGGAAAGTGTATCGAAATGGTGAGAGGAATGATTCGTTTATATGTCGCAGCTATGAATATGAAGAAGAAGCAATAGTTCGTGTATATAAAATGGTAAGAGTAGAATATAATCTTCAGCACCATTAATACGGATTAAAATCATAATTCAAAAAACTGTACAAATTCATTGTAGATTATGGTGACAATGCAGTAAGGCTCATTACAAAAGGCGGTGATGATGCAGCCGAACTTCAATTGACCGGAACGTTTGGATTTTAAAAAAATTAAATAATCATGTGTTCTGAATGGTAATCAGTATCTGTCGGTGTATATCAGATATGCCGACAGGTGCCGGAGTCTGTATAAAATAAATATAGTAAAGAATTGGAGAATATGATATGTCTAAAAAAGAAGAATTACTTTCGGAAATAAAGAAACTCAGTAAAAAAATCGGTAGTGTTAAGATATATCTTAATCAACATAAAACCGACGGCAGAGGGATGGGATATTATTTTGATGAAAAAGACAAATTATGGACATCTTATGTGTGTCGTAAATTTTATTTTATTAGCAAAAAATCAGAGAACGAGATTGATGTCATAGAGGATTTATATGATGCGGTTTGCAGCGAAGCAGAGGCACATGAAAACCCGCTTGAAAAGATCAAAATAATCCAATCAAAATTGCAAGCTGTACCAATTTTTTTAAATGCCCGGTCTTGGGGAGAATATGCCATAGGGTATTTTTATGATCCGGAGACTAAACGTTGGGCAACATACCACAATGATGAAAGAGGCAGCAGTTTGTACTATTATTATGACAGCGAAGAAGAAGCAATCGTTGAAGTATATAAAATGGCCAGAGTAGAATATAATCTTCAGCACCATTAATACGGATTAAAATCATAATTCAAAAAACTGTACAAATTCATTGTAAATCATGGTGGAGATGCTGTAAGGCTCATTACAAAAGGCGGTGATGATGCAGCCGAACTTCAATTGACCGGAACGTTTGGATTTTAAAAAAATTAAATAATCATGTGTTCTGAATGGTAATCAGTATCTGTCGGTGTATATCACATATACCGGAAAATACTAAATCATTGTTTGGTGCAATGTTAACATAATAAAGAATTGGAGAATATGATATGTCTAAAAAAGAAAAATTACTTTCAGAAATAAAGAAACTCAGTAAAAAAATCGGTAGCGTTAAGATATATCTTAATCAACATAAAACCGACGGCAGAGGGATGGGATATTATTTTGATGAAACCGATAAGTTGTGGAAATCTTATGTGTGTGGTGAGTTTAATTTTATTACCGAAGAATCAGAGAATGAAATTGATGTAATAGAGCATTTGTATGATTCGGTTTGCAGCGAAGCAGAGGCACATGAAAACCCGCTTGAAAAGATCAAAATAATCCAATCAAAATTGCAAGCTGTACCAATTTTTTTAAATGCCCGGTCTTGGGGAGAATATGCCATAGGGTATTTTTATGATCCGGAGACTAAACGTTGGGCAACATACCACAATGATGAAAGAGGCAGCAGTTTGTACTATTATTATGACAGCGAAGAAGAAGCAATCGTTGAAGTATATAAAATGGCCAGAGTAGAATATAATCTTCAGCACCATTAATACGGATTAAAATAATAATTCAAAAAACTGTACAAATTCATTGTAAATCATGGTGGAGATGCTGTAAGGCTCATTGCAAAGCACGGCGATGATGCCGTTAAAGCTATTGCAAATCATGGTTACAAGGCTATAAAAGTAGTTGATAATTATGCGGATAATGGCTTAAAGGCAATAAAAAATGGTATAGAACCTGATGATATAATAATTATTGCGGATGATTGGAAAATCAGCCCATCAGATTTTGACAAATTGTGAATAATCGACAATAAAGCAACCGGCAAATCCCATAATGAGATAAACAAAGATCTTCTTGATGATATGCTTGACCATGCTACAAAATGGGAAAACAATAAACAAGTTCCTTTCACAGAAACTGATAAGAAATCCGTCAGAGATGCCGTTAATTCTGATTATAAAGAAACATCTTCATCGGATGATGTTAGTGAAGATCTGACATTTTGATACAGGTCAGGCTGTGGAAAGCAAAAAAATTTTGTTTACCCACAGCTTGTATATGTATAGAATTATAAAACTATAATATCATAATATCAGTAATAATTCCCATATTCTCTGTAAATTTGAGTAAGAAGTTTTATACAGTTATGCTGTCGAAACAGAAAGAGGACAAAATGAATAATAAATCAGAGAGATATGAAATCGTTTATGAAGCCATAAAATATGGAAAGATGACCGATTTGATGAGTGGAAAAGGCAGGTATAAGTTTCAAAACCACAGCTATGGAAATTTTGATCCCTTTGAGATATTGGAATGGCTTTATTATTTTGATATGAATAATCAGTTATTAAGGGTCGATATTAAACAGAGATTCAAGGACACATTGAATGATTTTTTAAAAGATGAAAGCAGTGTATTCAAAACCGGAGACCTGTATTTGGCAGCATTATATTTTGTCTGTCAATGTATGAATGAAGACTGTTATAAAAAATCATCGTTCAGTTTAGATGTAATGGAAAGAAATCACTATTTGCTGTTTTTGCGAGACAGAATATATAAAAATAAAGAACAGCTGATGAAAGCCACTACCTCGTCCGGCAAAAACAAGTGGGAAGAAATTGTTAAGTGTGACAAACTTTTGATTGAAAAAACAAAATGTAAGGTAGGATTCCTTACAAGCAAAGAATTTCAGCTTAACTCCATCACTGTAAGAGCAGAATTGATATATTATGCTTTGATTCACAATGAATTGACTGATTTGCTGTGGGGCAAAGACATATACTATTATGAATCCCCTCCTTGGAATACAGGACCTTATAATATATCTGAAATTTTAGATAATTTGTATTTTTGGGACAAGTATCACAAAGGAAAGCTGAATGTAAAAAATTTATTTGCTGATGCATTATTTAGCCTTGCAAACGGAAATGAAGACGATATTATCTTGGCAGCAAAATATTTTGTTTATCAGTTATTGGAAGAAATTAAAAATAATGCTTCTTTTAGGTTTGATGAAAATTTTAAAAATATTTTTGTTGAAAAAGTTTCTGAAAAGTGTGCTGAAAATGAATGTATTCTCAAAAATGAAATGACAGTTTGCGGCGAAAATAAATGGCAGGCGATAAAGAATCTGCATGATATCCTGATTCATAAAATAGGTTTTAAACGAGGATTTATTGTAACCGCCCAATAACCTCGCACCATGCACAGACGAATAAACCATGCTAAAATTTTTTCCTAATAGAAAAACTCTGATGAAATGAAACGGACTTCAATTGTAGTTGATTGGAGGTAATTGCATGGACAAGGCAGCAATGGACAAAAAAGAGGCCCAACTACAAAACCGGTAGAAACAGAGTTTGCCAAGAGAGAAGTGGGATTTAATGTAGCAGAATGGTGCAGAGATG
>CANQAJ010000063.1 GCA_947589365.1 uncultured Clostridia bacterium
TACACAAAAATGTGCAGATGGCTTGGAAAGTTAGGCTGCGATATATTTGTGAACCCTCTGCTCGTTGAACAATATTCGATGTGTGCGGCAAGATGGATGCAGTGTGAAGAAGCTATAACGAGATATGGTCTTGTCGGCAAGCATCCAACAGTAACAACATCGGTGGTGCAAAGCCCATTCGTATCAATGAGCCACAGCTATCTAAAACAGGCTCAGCAGATGTGGCTGCAAATATACCAGGTTGTTAAAGAGAACTGTACTGTGGATATTGACAGCGGTGCGCTCGATGATCCGATGGAGAAGCTGCTCCGTGCAAGGGAGGGAAAGTGATGCGGCGCAGGAAATGGTATCAAGAGAAAAATGATACGATAATACACTATCAATCTGCTCCGATGTGGGCAGCAAAACAAAAAATATTTGACACCCGTAAGGGACTGAAAAAGTTCCTGAAACGGAAATTCGGATGAGGAGGAAGAAAAAATGTATGAACGAGTAAATCCCGCCCATGTTGATAAAGTGGCGGACAGAATTGCCGGAGCGATAGTTGATCTGGCTTATGCGAAGGAAAAGAATCCTCGAATAGCAGTAGAGGTTCTGCTCGGACACGGTGTTTGCAATATTATGGCAGAAACATCTGTGCATTTCGATAGCGGAGAAATAGCAAAAATCGTAAAGCGTCTTGCACCCGATCTGATGACAGATTATCTGGAGGTAAAGCAGAATCCCATTCTTGCAGAGAACCAGCATGGTCGTATCCGCTGCGGAGACAACGGCATATTCAAAGGTGTGCCTGTGACAGGTGAACAGGAGCGATTGACTGAGATTGCTAAACAGTTTTATTTCGCTTTCGGCGAGGATGGAAAATACATCCTTGACGGCGACCGTCTTGTAATCTGCCAGAGCAATGCAAATACAGAAAATCTCCGCAAGATGTTCCCGGCGGCTGAGATAAATCCCCTCGGTGACTGGACAGGCGGCAGTGATGTTGACTGTGGTGCTACGAACCGCAAGCTCGGCAGTGATATGGGCGACAGTGTTACAGGCGGCGGTCTGCACGGTAAGGATTTGTCAAAAGCGGATGTCAGCGTAAATATCTACGCTTTCCTCGAAGCACAGGCTCTTGGCAGACCTGTTGAGATTAGCTGTGCCATCGGTGATGATACTGTTGATGGCAAGACCTACGCCGACATCGTGGAGATTGCGAGAAAATACATACACGATCTGGGCGGCTTTGAGAAGTTTGCGGAATGGGGGCTGATCAGATGATCACTACTACACAAATGCAGCTTGTTGACATCAATAAGCTGATACCCTATGTGAACAACGCACGAACACACTCACCCGAACAGATAACAAAACTGCGTTCAAGCCTGCGTGAATTTGGTTTTGTCAATCCTGTGCTTATCGACCGTGAATATAACGTCCTTGCCGGACATGGGAGAATTGCTGCAGCAAAGGAAGAAGGCATCAAGGAAGTACCGTGTGTATTCGTGGAGCATTTATCCGAAGCACAGAAGAAAGCGTATATCCTTGCAGATAATCGAATGTCGCTTGATGCCGGATGGGATGATGAACTTCTGAAAGTAGAAATGGCATCCTTACAGGAAATGGGCTTTGATGTCGGGATGACAGGGTTTAATGAAAGCGAACTTGCTGACCTGTTTGAAACAGATACAGAGGGTGAGGAAGATAACTTCGATGTGGATGCGGAGCTTGAAAAGCCGTGTTTCTCCAAAACGGGAGATGTATGGCACATCGGCAGACACACCGTTATCTGCGGCGACAGCACAGATCCCGAAACATACAAGCGTCTGCTCGGTGATACGAAGGTCAATCTTGTCTGCACCGATGCCCCGTATTTTGTCAATCTTCAGAACAAGTCGGGCAGAATTGCCAATGATAATCTTGACGACAAGGCGGCTTACGAGTTTTTGATGAAAGCATTTACAAACTTCAAAAACGCTATGGCAAAGGATGCGTCAATCTATGAGTTCTATGCCACCATGAAAACCCGTGTATTTTACGATGCTTTTGAAGATGCAGGCTTCAAGGTCGGTGCAGGGCTGATCTGGAAGAAGCCGAGAGCGCCTTTCATGCGTACCGACTGGAAATTCAACATGGAACCTATCATCTGGGGCTGGAGAAGGGACGGCAAGCATATCTGGTACGGCGACCAAAAGCAGACCGCCGTGTTTGAGTTTGACGGTATTAAGGATTCCGAAAAGGAAGGGTTCTCGCACCCATCAAGCAAGCCTGTGCCGCTTATCGTGTATCTTATCAAACAATGTACGCAGACAAACGGTCTTGTACTTGATGGATTTTTAGGCTCTGCCACAACACTGATTGCCTGTGAGCAGATCGATCGTACCTGTTACGGCATAGAGCTTGAGCCAAAATTCGTTGACGTAGCAGTAGTCAGATATCTTCAGTATAAGAATAACGATTCATCGGATGTGTATGTCATTCGTGACGGTGAGAAGATTTCATATAACGACCTTGTAAAAGAGGTGGATGCAAGTGAATAAAAAAGAACTGACCCTCGGAAGTCTGTTTGACGGTTCCGGGGGTTTTCCATTGGGCGGCATCCTTGCCGGGATAAAGCCTGTCTGGAATTCTGAAATAGAACCGTTCCCCCTCCGTGTGACTGAAAAGCGTCTGCCGGAGGTAAAGCACTACGGAGATGTAAATAAGCTGAACGGTGCTAACCTGCCGCCTGTGGATATTATTACATTTGGGTCGCCCTGTCAGGACATGAGTATCGCAGGCAAGAGAACCGGACTTGAAGGCTCACGAAGCGGTCTGTTTTATCAGGCGATAAGAATCATAGAGGAAATGCGTGAAGCAACAAACAGCAAATACCCAAGATATGCAGTCTGGGAAAATGTATGCTTTGATGCAGATACTCTTGTAACCTGTGAAAACGGATATAAGCGAATATCCGATATCAGTATCGGCGATAAAGTGAAAACCCACAAAGGGAGATACTGCCCTGTGGTTAAGGTGCATCAAAACAAAAAGAAAATAGTAATAAAGCTTTCAATAAGCGGTGGAGAAGATATTATTGTTACCTCTAACCACCCTATACTGGTCAGAAAGAAATTATATAAGAAAAAATCTATAGAAAGAATATCAGAGCCGGAATGGGTATCTGCCGGAGAACTGACAAAGGAATATCTTGTTGGGTACAGTATCGACCGACCAACTTTGCCTGATGATTTTATAACTGATGCAGAAGCGTGGGCAATAGGTCGCTGGATAGCTGACGGAAGTGTGGACTTGTCAAAATGCAATCCCCGAATGTTTTTTAGCATTGGAAAAGGTAAGGAACCTATTGTGAGAGAAGTATTTAGAAATCTTCCTTATGATATCTATGAAAACAAACCGCATCCAACAGCAACAAATTTCTGTTTTACCTCGCACGAGTTTTATACACTTATTTCAGATGCAGGCAGAGGAGCAGGAAATAAGAGAGTTCCATCATTTGTCTTTAAGCTTCCATATCATCTGCAAAAGGCTGTACTTGACGGTTATATTGCCGGAGACGGTTATATTCGGAACAGACATAATTGTACGGAATTGAGTGCGGGTACAGCAAGCCGTGAATTGGCATATGGAATATGCAGATTATTAAGGAATGTATATAGAGTTGCATCGAATATTTCAATACGTTATCCGAGTAACGGAATGATACAGGGACGGGAAATAAAGGCAAACCATCCTAACTACTGCATTTATGCAACCCTGACAAATAAATCCCAAAAAAGCTATAGGGATGAAAATATTATCTGGCAGCCCGTAAAATCGGTGGAGATAATCAACGAAAAGAAAACAGTTTACAACTTAAGTGTACTGGAGGATAACACATATGAAGCAAATGGAATCATTGTCCATAACTGCGGAGCCTTCTCCTCCAACAAAGGAGAGGACTTCCGGGCGGTTCTCGAAAGTTTCTGTAAAATCAAAGACAGTGAAGTTCATATTCCTCGACTTGCGAAATGGCACAACGCCGGAGAGATTTTGGGAGATGATTTCTCAGTCGCATGGAGGGTATTTGACTCTCAATACTGGGGAATTCCCCAGAGAAGAAAACGCATCTACCTTGTCGCAGATTTTGATGGCACGAGTGCCGGAAAAATATTATTTGAGTCCGAAGGCTTGTCTCGGTATTCTGCGGAGAGCTTCAAGTCGTGGCAAGCAACTGCCCGAAGTATTACGAAAAGCACTGGAGCGTCAGGCAAAATCTGTCTGAACGACCAGGGCGGCAATCGTATGGACATTACCGATGAAATGACATCTACCCTCCGTGCTGAATCTCATCATCCACCTGTCGTCCTCGCAAGTTCCGATTCGTTCGTTTCGCCGCAAGCGGCAAAAGCTCACTCACTCCACTGCTCGTCCTCTCCCCAACAAGCCTGCGGCTTGCCGGGGACCCCTTTGGAATCGGCAGGTTTTTGTACAGAACACTCTGCAAAGAGCCGTTCCATCGGTTACGAGGAAGAAATGTCCCCAACACTCCGTGCCGGAGTTGTTCCGGCAGCCGTGTGTTTTGAAAATCACAGTCAGGATACCCGATACCGACAGCTTGGTGATATAGCACCAACGGTCAGTGCCAACTACGGTATGGGCGGCAACAATCAGCCCTTCGTGGTGGAGAAAACCTACGATGTCCGCTTTACCTCCGAGGGTACGAAAAACGCCCGACAGAATGTGTATGAAACTTCAACGGCAAGAACCATTGATACGGGTGGCATTCCTCCCGATGCCAATCAGGGTGGGATAGCGGTAGTTGAAGCCTACGGTATCTGCTCAAAAGACAGCAACGCTATGAAAAGCGACAACCCTAACAGCGGGTTTTATAAAGCTGAAACGAGCAGAACCATTGACGGCAACGGCGGCAATCCCTCATGCAACCAAGGTGGTATCGCTGTTGTAGCTGTTGAAGGTAATGGTACAAGACCGTCCCATCACGGAAACGGCTATTCCGAAGAAGGTGTAGGCTATACGCTAAATACTACCGAACAACACGGAGTTGCTTACGGTATAGACAGGGCTACATACAATATGGGTCAAAATGCACAGTATGCCATTTCTATTCAGGAAGAGGTTGAGCCGACAATGGTAGCAAAAGGACCGGGGGCGGTCGCTCATCCGACCTACTGCACAAGCAAATCATCTTTCCATACAAGAGCATCAGAGGAATTTGCGGATACCCTTGTGGCGAGCGACTATAAAGACCCTCCGACAGTTAATGATACCGATGATGAAATGGAGTACATTGTGCGAAGGCTCACTCCTACTGAATGTGCGAGATTACAGGGCTTTCCTGATTGATGGTGCAGCGATCTTGCATCAGACGATCCTACCGATGAGGAAATAGCAAGATGGCGGGAAATTTTCAAAGAATACGATGAAGCTATGGGAAAGAAAACAAAGCCGAAAACGGATAACCAAATACGCAAATGGCTGCAAAATCCCCACAGCGATTCAGCAGAGTATAAGCTGTGGGGTAACGGAGTTTCGGAACCGATCGTGTTTTTCGTCTTGTCCGGCATCAAATGGGCTGTAGATGAGAACATCAGATGATTTATGAACCGATAAAAATCAATGTTTTTGCCGGAATACAGCAGATACGGCAGAGGTGCTCCGCTAAAAAGAAATCCGCAAATCATCGAATATGCAGATGTTGTAATTGCTTTTTGGGATGGCAAGTCCAGAGGTACGAAGTATGTCATAGACAACTGTAAAAAAACAGGGTGTACAGGTTGATGTACATATTTTTCCCTGATTTGTGTACTATGTAGATTTCCTTTTATCTCTGCCGTTTTTGTTGACTTTCAGGCGAAAAAGAGTGATATATGTACTTACCAAAAAAGAGGAGGTACCCAAAATGAGGATCGAATTCAACAGAACAGGAGCAGAACGCAAGGAACTGGTAAAAGCAATTTCCGAAATAACCGGAGCAGAAGCGGTGTACAAATTCATGCCGACCTGTGCTTACGAAATCAGCTACTTTACCGTAAC
Source organism: uncultured Clostridia bacterium (assembly GCA_947589365.1). Classification (GTDB taxonomy): domain Bacteria; phylum Bacillota; class Clostridia; order Oscillospirales; family Acutalibacteraceae; genus UBA1213. The sequence goes on from CANQAJ010000063.1 coordinate 6,022, forward strand.
GAAGGACGGAGTACTGGAGTTTGACGACAGAGCCGACAGTGAGGAAATCGAAAATCTTTTGGAGCATCTTGCACAGAGGGGATTTGAAGGAACAGCACCGGAAATCCCGGAGATCGCCACAGAAATGCCCGACACGGCGGCTGAAAGTGAAGCCAATTATCCGAAAAAGCTCAAACAACGGAACACAAGCCCACAGAGGACCAATCGTGCGAAAGCATAAACCTGACGATAACACTGCCGCCGGAAAGCGTGGCGGTCGGAAACCTGACAAAGCTCCTTGACGCAAAGGGCAGTTTAATAAAAAAGGCACTCGGAGTGGATGATCTGGGCTTTGAGATCAATAAGGAAAGCAAAACGATTTGTTTTCCCTGGTTCGGAGAGGTCAGCATTGATGAAGCGATGGCTTATACGCATTTTGTAACGGCACTCTGCAAAATGACAAAAGAAGCCAAGCGAGTAACATCGAAGGAAAAAGAAGTGGATAACGAAAAATATGCTTTCCGGTGTTTACTCTTAAGATTAGGATTTATCGGAACGGATTACAAAGCGGAAAGAAAAATCCTGCTCCGCAATCTCAGCGGCTCGTCAGCATTCAAAGCCGGAAAGGACGGTGAGCAGGAATGAAATATCCGGGCAGAGAGATAATCGAAAAACTGAAACAGCAGTACCCTGTCGGCACAAGAGTAATTCTCCGAAAAATGGATGACTGCCAAGCCCCTCCCATTGGAACCAAGGGGACTGTGCAGGGTGTTGATGATGCTGCCAGCCTTTTGGTAAAGTGGGACAACGGCTGCGGACTGAATGTGGTTTATGGAGTTGACGAGGTAGAAAAACTCCGTTAAACCGTCATAATATACACAACTTCCTCCGAAAAACAGCCCTTATGATTGGTAGATATACATCTCAAATATTGCTTGATATAGTGTGCGATTAGAGTTAATATACACATACCGAAAGGGCACGGGTGTCCGGTGGACACCTCTGCCGAAGGCAGAAGCGCCGACCGAGCCGGCAGGCGAGACAAACGAAACTAAAAAAACGGAGGAAACCACCATGAATACTAAGGTTGCAAGACAGATAGAGGAAATGAAAAAGCAGACGATCGGGGTGGAGGTAGAGATGAACAGCATCACCAGAGAAAAGGCCGCAAAGACCGCCGCAGAGTTCTTCGGAACAAGAAGATACCAAAGCACAGTAAGCCGCAACGGATACTGCACCTGGTCAGCATGGGATGCAGACGGCAGAGAGTGGAAATTCCAGAAGGATGTCAGCATCAGCGGACCCGACAGCGAAAAGTGCGAACTGGTAACCCCGATCCTTTACTACAGCGACATTGAACTTTTGCAAGAGCTGGTAAGAAGGCTTCGTAAGGCAGGAGCGAAAAGCGATGCGACAAGAGGATGCGGAGTACACATTCACATCGGAGCAAACGGTCACACAGCACAGACCCTCAGAAATCTTGCAAACCTAATGGCAAGCCACGAAAGGCTGATCGCAACGGCCCTGAAAATAAACGAAGGCAGAATGAGCCGCTACTGCAGAACGGTCAATCCGAATTTCCTCGCAAAGCTCAACAGCAAAAAGCCGAAAACGATGAGTCAGCTTGCAGACATCTGGTACGAGGGTAACGGCGCAGACTACGGCAGAAGCCACCACTACAACGACAGCCGCTACCATATGCTCAACCTCCACGCAACCTTTACAAAAGGCACGGTTGAATTCAGACTTTTTCAATTCGATGCACCGAGCGGAGGCAAGCAGAACGGACTCCACGCAGGACAGCTCAAAAGCTACATTCAGCTTTGCCTTGCACTCAGCGAGATGGCAAAGGAGGTAAGAACGGCAAGCCCCAGAGAACAGCAGAAAGAAAATCCTAAATACGCAATGAGAACCTGGCTCCTCCGCCTGGGATTCATCGGAGAGGAATTCGCCACAGCAAGGGACATCCTTACAAGAAACCTTGACGGCGACACAGCCTTCAGACACGGCAGAGCTTAAGGAACAGCCTCCTGCCCCCTGACCGCCACAGACGGCGGTCTTAAGGTGGTAGAAGGGTATTCCTTCGGAAAGGAAGTAATCACCATGAACGAAAAGAAACGCTATTACATTGCCTACGGCAGCAACCTGAATGTGGAGCAGATGATGAGAAGATGCCCCGGAGCAAAGCCTATCGGCACAGCAATGCTTGAACACAATATCCTTTATTTCAGAGGCAGCGGTTCAGGCTACTACCTGACAATCGAGCCGAAAATCGGCAGCAAGGTTCCGGTCGCAGTCTGGGAGGTAACCCCGGAGGATGAAGCGGCACTCGACCGCTACGAGGGTTATCCAAGATTTTATTACAAGTACGATTACACCCTCAAGGTCAAGCTGCTTGACGAGGAGACAACAAAGAAACTGCACTGCTTTGCCTACATAATGACTGAGGGGCGCAGGGTCGGACTGCCGACAAACTATTACCTCACCACCTGCATGAAGGGTTATAAGGAATTTGGCTTTGATACGAAGATACTTACCGGAACGGTAGAAAGGATGAAGAAAATACTATGGAAACAACTGAGATTAAAATAAGGACTTGCCCGATATGCGGCACCGCCTATCAAGGACACCCGGCAATATCAAGGACAGATAACGAGACCCCTATTTGCAGCGATTGCGGAACACGGGAAAGTTTGCAAAATATCGGTATCAGCGATGATGAGATAGAAAAGATAATTGAAATAATCCACCGCAACGTGGACAGAAAATTATAGTCTGATTATACCATTCCGGGCGGCATTTTTCAATCATAGCCTCTGAAAATTGAATACGAAAATATCACCACTATTACACAATTACCCTGCCGGATGATTGTGTGATAGTGGTATTGATAAATACCTCCGAAAGAGTTAATATACAGCTACCAAAACAAAACGGAGGTAAACCACCATGAAAAAGATAAGCAGAAAAACAGAGAAAGCCCTTGAAAAGATAGCAATGACCGCAAGCTACAGCATTGAGTGCAGAGGCGGCATAGACGAGAGAAACAACGACAGCGAAGACTTCCCTGAAATCAGCATCAGAGCCTTGCAGGAGATGCTGGAACAGGCATACCTCCTCGGCAGAGCAGATGCTGAGGGAAAAAGATAAGGGAGGTACACCACCATGAAAAGAGAAAAAAGATAACCAAGAAGGACATCAGGGAGATTGTAAAGAAATACGACCTTGACCCGGTTAATAAGGATACGGAAACCGCACTTGCTATCCTTATCAAAGAATACAACTGAAAACTCCGGGAGATGCACCTGAAAGGGTGCGTTTCTCGTTTATATAAATAATTTTTTGGCAGTCGCAGAGATGCGGCTGTATTTTTATGGGGATCCCCGGCAAGCCGCAGGCTTGTTGGGGAGAGGACGAGCAGCGGAGCGGATGAGTTTTCGTGCTTGCACGGAAACGATAGAGCGAAGCTTGCGAGGACGAGGGGAGTGAAAGCGTATGGAACTTTCAGAAATAATGAGACTTAGTCAGGAGGCTATCGCAGGACATCCGACTTGAGTGGAGGTGGAACATTGAGAAAACTAAAAAAATACACGCCTACTAAATTTATGGCAAAGGGATCGTATTACGATAAGGCTGCCGCCGATTATGCGGTCAGTTTTATTGAGCAGCTGCGACATACAAAGGGGGAATTCTATAATCAGCCTTTTGAGCTTATCGACTGGCAGGAAAGAATAATTCGTGATATTTTCGGAACGATTCGTGCGGACGGTTATCGACAATTCAATACAGCGTATATCGAAATCAGCAAGAAGAGTGGCAAGAGTGAGCTTGCGGCGGCCGTTGCACTGTATATGCTTTGTGCTGACGGTGAGCAAAGAGCCGAGGTTTACGGCTGTGCTGCTGACCGAGATCAGGCATCTCTCGTATTTGATGTTTCCTGCGATATGGTGCGGCTCTGTCCTGCCCTGCGGAAACGCTGCGATATAAGACCGAGCCGGAAAACAATTCATTTCACGCCGACCAACAGCACTTACAAAGCTCTATCTGCCGATGTTGCGGGTAAGTCGGGTGTTAATGTTTCGGCACTTATTTTCGATGAACTGTGGGTGCAGAAGGACAGGAAATTCTTTGATATGATGACGAAGGGAACATCAGATGCAAGAAAAAATCCTCTCCACTTTATCATCACGACAGCCGGAAACGATACGCACTCTATCTGCTATGAGCTTCATCAAAAGGCAATTGATATTATTTCAGGACGTAAGATCGACCCTACATTTTATCCCTGCATCTATGGTGCAGAGGAGCATGAGGACTGGACTGACCCAAAGGTCTGGAAAAAGGCTAATCCTTCGCTTGGTATCACAATAGGAATGGATAAGGTGCAAGCGGCGTGTAACTCCGCACGGCAGAATCCGGGAGAAGAAAACGCTTTCAGGCAGCTCAGACTTAATCAATGGGTAAAGCAGGCTGTCCGATGGATGCCGATGGAAAAGTGGGACAAGTGTGAGTTTCCTGTCAACGAAGAAGATTTGGAGGGGCGTGTCTGCTACGGAGGTCTTGACCTTTCAAGCACAACAGATATTACGGCATTCGTTCTTGTTTTTCCTCCGACAGACGAGGATGATAAATACTATGTCCTACCCTATTTTTGGATTCCCGAAGATAACATTGACCTACGTGTAAAGCGAGATCATGTTCCCTACGATATCTGGGAGCGACAGGGTTTTCTGGAAACAACGGAAGGAAATGTCGTTCATTACGGCTATATTGAAAAGTTTATCGAACGGCTCGGCGAGCGTTTCAATATCCGTGAGATAGCCTTTGACAGGTGGGGTGCTGTCCAGATGGTGCAGAACCTTGAGGGTATGGGGTTTACCGTTGTTCCATTCGGACAAGGGTTTAAGGATATGTCACCACCGACCAAAGAGCTAATGAAATTGACGCTTGAGCAGAGAATAGCTCATGGCGGACATCCTGTTCTCCGCTGGATGATGGATAACATTTTTATTCGTACTGACCCGGCAGGAAATATCAAAGCTGATAAAGAGAAATCGACAGAGAAAATTGATGGTGCGATTGCTGCGATTATGGCACTTGACCGTGCTGTCAGGTGCGGAAATGTAAATACCGAAAGCGTATATGATTCCGGGGGTATTTTATTTGTATAATTTCAGACAATGACGCATGAAAATCTTGACTAAAACAAAATTTAAGGTATAATAGTTATAAAAGATGTAAAAACTATAAATGCTATTCCGGAGGTGCGTTATGAACGAGCTAATAAACAGACCGCAATATATAGAGCAGCTCATACAGAACAAGGATGTTGATCTTGTGAAAATCGTGACAGGAATAAGACGCTGTGGAAAATCGTCTATTCTTGATCTGTATCATCAGTATCTTTCCAAAAACGGAGTAGATGAATCGCATATCATTCACATGAATTTAGAATCGCTCCGCTTTCGTAATATAACTGACCATATAAAGTTCTATGATTATGTTGCAGAACAAATTCAGCCGGACGGCAAGACATACCTTATCTTTGACGAGCTGCAGAATGTCCCGAGTTGGGAAAAAGCAATCGAGTCATTCCGACTGGATTATGACGTTGATATTTATATCACAGGTTCTAACGCATATTTGCTTTCGACTGAGTTTTCAACGCTTCTTTCGGGTAGATATGTCGAGATAAAAGTCCTTCCGCTTTCCTTCAAGGAGTTTCTGACATTCTATGATTTTGATACATCAGTTACGATGGAGGAAAAGTTTCAGAAATATCTGCAGTTCGGCGGTATGCCGATACTCAGAGAGTACAAATTTAACGAAGCACGGGTTGATCAGGCTTTGGAGGGTATTTACTCAACTGTTGTCCTCAAAGATATATTGCAGCGGAACAGTCAGGCCGACAATACTACGCTTCAGAAAATCATGCGTTTTATGTGTTCCAATATCGGCAGCATAACTTCCCCGAATAATATAGGTGTTATCCTTTCAGATGAGGGCGACATACGAGAGGGAAAGTCAAAGGGTATTGCAGGGAAAACTGTAAATAAGTACATCTCAATGCTTTGCAGTGCTTATATTTTTTCATCCGTCGGAAGATATGATGTAAAGGGTAAGCAGCTTTTGAAAACACTGGAGAAAAACTACATCATTGATCTTGGCTTTCGGAATATGCTTTTAGGCTATCGTGACGCAGACCGCGGACATATAATGGAAAATATCGTCTATCTTGAACTGATACGCCGTGACTGGCGGGTTTATATAGGCAAGATCGGAGAAGCTGAGGTTGATTTTGTTGCGGAAAAGCCGGGTGATAAGATGTATATTCAGGTTACAGAAAGTATTCGGTCGCCGGAAACAAGAGAGCGTGAGCTTCGTCCGCTGCAAATGATACGTGATAACTATGAAAAGATCATTCTTTCAATGGACAGGGATTTTATTACTTCCTATGATGGTATCAAGTCGATAAATCTGATTGACTGGCTGCTATCAGAATGAGGTCGGCATTAATTGACAGAAAAGGAGAATACAGCAACAATTCTATCGTAAGACCTGATTACATTTTACATTCTTTGATTGATATAAAAAATATTATATAACAAAATATTACGGAGGAGCATCTGCTGATAAATGGCAGGTGCTTTTTTCATGCCATTTTTGGCTGTCGGAATATCCCGGCAAGGTCACAGTAAAAATTGATGCTATTTCGGCAAGTGCCGCATCGGTCATTGCTATGTCGGGAGATACAGTTCTGATGTCTCCTGCATCCATGATGATGATCCATAATCCGACGACCATAACGAAATGCAAAAGGCAATAGATATGCTTGCCGAAGTCAAGGAAAGCATCATCAATGCCTATCAGCTTAAAACAGGTCTTTCAAGGGCGAAGCTGTCAAGGCTGATGGAGGCGGAAACTTGGATGAACGCAAACAAGGCTATTGAACTTGGCTTTGCAGACAGCATTTTCGGAAAGAAACAAGAAGATGAACAGGAAAATACACCCGATGAAGAGGAGCAAACAAATGCATACTCTTTTTTATTTTCCCGAAAGACTGTCAATGCAAATCTGCTGAACAAGCTGACAAAGAAATCTGACGGTCACTCTGTAAAAGAGATTTTTGACCGCTTGGATACTATCAAAAAATTTACTTGAAGGAGGACTTTTACTATGACGGACAGAGAAAGATTTTTGAAAACGGCGAAAGGCTATATTGGCAAAAAAGGCAATTTTGTCTGCAATACCAAACTCAAACTTGGTACGGTGTATGACTGGTGTGCCTTTGCTGTTTCAGCAATCATGAAGGACTGTGGCTTTCTGGGAAAGTACATCAAAGCCGTGGA
>CANQAJ010000064.1 GCA_947589365.1 uncultured Clostridia bacterium
TAAAAAAGGGAGTTTTTGGCAGTGACGAAATTGAAGCGTTGATGTCCATCTTAGATATAAAGGATCCCATGCCTATTTTTTTTAGCCATGTGGTAACTTAATAGGTTACTTTATAAAAGGGGAGGGCAAGCTGCTTGGACTTGCGGAGCAATAGGAGGGGGGTGATAGAGAATGAATAGTCCTAAAGACACGAGAAAAAGCATAAAAAAGTAGAAAGGAGTTGGTATTATGGCAAAAAGAAATCAGAAGCTTACGGGAAGAATATTTGTCAAGAGCAGTACTGGTGAAGATATTCTGTACCACGTATATGACGGAGAAAAAGCTGTCTATCATAACGACAGCCTTGACGAGATTGTAGAGCGTAACCTCACAGAGAGGCTGACAAGAGCCGCAAGTGAAATTATCGCAAACGATCCGCAATCTTCGTTATTAAATATCTGAAAATATAAACAGGAGGTAACACCATATGAACAAGACAAGAAAACACAAAGCACCGGGCATGGTAATTTTCGCCCTGTGGATACTGAACAGGCACATTCGTGCAGAGATAAACCCGCACGAAACAGCGGCAGGGATAGCAGCCGTTTCGACGGTGGAAAAGCTTATGGCACTGTCGGGAACCGTGAAAGAGGCGGAGCAGATCTGTAAGGAACGTCGGAGAAGAAAGGAAGGTCGGAGGTATGTCTGAAATAAAAAACGATATCAGCACAAAAGTACGGTCAAGGGTAGCAGAGATAATGCAGTTGGCTATTGGTGTTACACCTATCACTAAAGCCGGTGAAGATTGCAAAGAACCGGCTGTTTTTGTAAAATATAGTGCCCTTATCAATGTTTTGAGTGTGAGGATTTTCAAAAAAGGATTTCGTTCAATATGTCATCCGGACTATGATATCCGGATTGATATCGCTGATGAGGATCAGGATAGGGTTCTTAGGGAATTGAATGAATGCTACGATCTTATCCTTGATGTTTCAGGTCGTAATAAGTGCAGAGATATAACAGATAAGAAAGAGGTCGGAGATATGTCCGGAAAAATATTACCTATTGCAGAGGGTGAGATTCTGCAAAAGTGTGTAGACACCTACGGACAATTCAAACAAATTGACCTCGCCATCGAGGAAATGAGCGAACTGATCAAAGCACTCTTAAAGGAACGCCGGGCATTTTATCAAAACGACAAAGGTGTAAGAAATCAGGCTACTACTAACATTGCAGAAGAGATGGCTGATGTAATCATCATGCTCACTCAGTTAAGTCTGATTTTTGAAAATCACGATGAAGTGCAGGAGTTCATTGATTTTAAGCTGAAGCGTGAAGAGGAACGCTTGAAAAATTTAAAAACTGAGGTGTCTGAATATGATTGTTAGAGAAAAATCCGCTGTCGGTGCAGGAACACCAGCAACGGAAAAGGATATAAACCCTAAATCTATTATATCCGAAACGGAAGAAAAAATCAAGGCACAAAATGCCTACAAGTCAAGAATTGCAGGACAGGACGAAAAAATATCAAGTTTTATTGTGAAGCAGAAACAGCCATATGAATTTAAATTACGATATGCGGAAATAAGGGTGCGTGAATTTATTGACGAATGTAATAAGCGTGGTCTTAATACGCACGTGTCTGTCGGGGGACTTGACAGCATAACATTGTTTCTGTTCATAAAATCATTGGGGTACGATATACCGGGAATATCGGTGTCTGTGCTTGAAGATAAAAGTATACAGGCTGTACATAAAAGTCTGAATATAACAAATCTCAAACCGTATAAAAGCAAGGTTGATGTGATAAGAGAGTTCGGATTTCCCGTTTTGTCTAAAGAATTGGCAACAAAAATTGAAATGTTGCAGAATCCGACAGCGAAAAATAAAACTGTACGTCACGCAATAATAACAGGTGAAACAGGGGCGTTCGGAGGATATAGAAAAAATACCCGGATGAAATTGCCGCAAAAGTGGCTTGAAAAATTCGGTGGTTACGCAAACGAGTACGAGGGGACAAATTATGAAAAGCCGAATTTCAAAGTTTCTTCAAAATGCTGTTACTACCTGAAAGAAAAGCCGTGTGACGATTGGGCAAAGAAACATAACAGTGTTCCATTTTTAGGATTGATGGCATCCGAAGGCGGAAGACGTCAAAAAGCCCTTATGCTTAACGGTTGTAATTACTTCGGGAAATCTACTATTCGCTCTGCACCGTTTGCAATATTTACACGACAAGACCTCTTACAGCTTGCTATTGATTTAAAAGTTCCGGTACCCGAAATATACGGAAAAATTGAGCAGGACGAAAACGGAACGCTATACACAACCAAAGCTCAGCGAACAGGCTGCTCCATGTGCGGTTTTGGTATTCAACTCGAAAAACGTCCTCATAGGTTTGATTTTTTAAAACAGTCTAATTATGCAGAGTGGGAATTTTGGATGTTCAAATGCTGTACGGATCCGACAACGGGCGAAAAATACGGATGGGCAAGAGTACTCGATTACATCGGCGTAGGGTACTGAAAAATATTTTATCAGGAAAGGACAGATAATAATGGGTGAGATAATACTTAGAGTCCCCAAGAAATACCAGTGCGAACTGAACGGAGTGATCCGTGTAAATCAGGAAGCCGAAGTAATTCTCCGGAAATTATCGGATGAAACCGGGCTTTCGGTACGAACTATCGCAAGTGAGATAATTATACAGGGTGAAAAACTGATTAAGATAGAGGACTAAGCACGAATAAACTGTAACTGTCCGAATAAGGACTGTGTACATAACAAAATAAACAAAAGAAAGGATAATCACTATGACCGAAATGAATTTTACAGTAAACATTCGCTGCCCGGAGCTTGCGGCAGCGATAGACAACCTTGCAGCAGCACTAAGCAGTGCAGGCAATAATATGCCCGATACACAGCAAAGTGTCAATCCGCCTGCGACTAATTTTAATCGGGTACAAGCGGGTTCACAGCAAATCAATGATTCACAGACATTTACCTGTCTTCCGACTGCTGTTCCTGCGGTATCTGCTGCACAGCCGCAGGTGCAACCCGTTGTTCCGGCAATAACACAGCCGCAGGTGCAACCCGTTGTTCCGGCAATAACACAGCAACAGGCTCCGATTCCTGCGTCTATGCCTGTAGCATCACCCGTACCTACTAATCAGACGTCTGTCCCCACAACGATTCCTACATATACGATCGAACAGTTTCAAATTGCCATAGCACCGATACTTGATGCGGGACGTGCTGCGGAAGTACGTCAGGTCGTACGAAACTTTGGGGTTAATACCCTCATGGAAATACCCAAGGAACGCTATGGCGAGCTGGCTAATGCGATCAGGGCATTGGGGGGTGTAATATAATGCCGGACAAACACTCAATACTCTCCGCAAGCTCAGCCCATAGGTGGCTTAACTGCCCTCCATCGGCTCAAATCTGTGCGGCTGCACCCGATACCGGGAGCAGCTACGCCGCAGAGGGGACGCTCGCACATGAAATATGCGAAACCAAATTACAGGGATTTATTTCAGCAACACCTAAGCGTAATACAACAGCTAAACTTAACAAGCTCAAAAAGAATGAGATGTACGCTCCGGAGATGGACGGGTACACTGATATATACGTTGATTACATTAAGGAAATAGCCCTGAGCTTTTCAACTAAAGCTATGGTTAATGTGGAAAAACGGGTTGATTACAGTGAATATGCCCCTGATGGTTTCGGCACAGCGGATTGTATTATAATTCACGACAAAGATTTATACGTCATTGATTTTAAATATGGCAAGGGTGTTAGTGTTTCGGCAGTTGATAATCCTCAGCTCAAGCTTTATGCTCTCGGTGCTTATTCAGAGTATAGTATGTTCTACCCGATTGAACATATCCATCTGAACATAGTGCAGCCACGGATAAGTAATATATCAGAATGGGTAATGTCACTAAATGACTTATTAGCGTGGGGAGAAAGTATAAAGCCCGTGGCAAAGCTTGCTTATGAGGGTGGCGGGGATTTTAAGTCCGGGGATCACTGCCGTTTTTGTGCAATAAAAGAAACTTGTAGGAGACGTGCGAGCGATAATCTTGAGCTTGCAAGGTACGAGTTTGCAAAGCCTGCCGCTATTGCTAAAGACGGTGCGGCTAACATAACCGACGAGGAGGTCGGCAGGATATTAACACTGGCAAAGAACCTTAAAAAATGGGTTGAAGACCTCGAAAGCTATGCACTGAGAACGGTTCTTAAAGGCGGCAGTATACCCGGTTGGAAAGCAGTTGAGGGCAGAGGTACACGAAAGTGGAGTGCGGATGATAAAGTAATAGAGGACAGATTAACAAAGCTCGGAATACCAAAGGAAATGGCATATGAACGCAGTATTCTCTCAGTTGCAAAGCTTGAAGATGTTGTCGGCAAAAAAGCATTTAAAGATTTCAGTGATCTTTTTATAAAGACTAAGGGTGCACCCACTATTGTGCCTGAGGACGATCCTCGACCCGAATATCGGGAATGCTCGGGTGCAGCAGATGAATTTAAAAATTAATTAAAGGAGATAGATATTTATGTCAGCAACAATAGTAACAGGTGAGGCAAGACTCTCCTATGTAAACGTATTCACACCTAAAGCATCACAAAATGGCGGCGATCCGAAATATTCTGTTACCGTGCTTATCCCGAAAGCCGATGTGTCAACGAAACAGGCTATAGATGCTGCAATTCAGCAGGCTATATCAGAAGCGGCAGAAAAGGGGATTCAACTACCGCCATATCCTAATATTCCGATACATGATGGGGACGGCACACGGCAGAGCGGCGATGAATACGGACCTGAATGTAAAGGACATTGGGTTTTTACAGCATCAACCAAGCAGAAACCGGAAGTAGTAGACGCTAATGTTCAGCCTATAATATCACCCACAGAAGTTTACAGCGGCTGTTACGGGCGAGTTTCCATACGATTTTATCCATATAACTCTAACGGCCGCAAAGGTATAGGCTGTGGGCTGGGAAATGTCCAAAAGCTCCGTGACGGAGAACCGCTTGGCGGCGGAACTACCGCAAAAGAGGACTTCGGCAGAGTACCGTACCCGCAGACGTCCCAGCAGTATGCACCGACTTATCCTCAATCACAGCCGCAATATGCACAGCAGCCGCAGGCACCTCAGCAGTATAATACAGCACTGCCATTAGGTAATTACGACTTTTTGTAATACATAGGTACTGATATGGATATTTCGATAGATATTGAAACTTATTCAAGTGTTGATATTCAAAAATCGGGGCTGTACAAATATGTGCAGTCCCCGGATTTTCAAATATTGCTTTTCGCTTACAAAATCGATAACAGCCCGACTAAAATAATTGATCTTGCCGTCGGTTATAAATTGCCCCGGAATGTCGTGCTGCATCTGTTTGATCCCTCGGTGATTAAACACGCATACAACGCAGCCTTTGAATGGTACTGCCTGTCAAAGCATTTTAATCTCGGCGAGGGGATGTGGAACTGGCTTCCTCAATGGAGGTGTACAATGCTTCACGGTGCATATCTGGGGTACCCTATGGGTCTGAGCTCTCTCGGAGAGGCACTAAAACTTCCGCAGGACAAGAGAAAAATGGCAGTAGGAAAAAGCCTCATAAATTACTTTTGTAAACCCTGCAAGCCTACACGGACTAATGGGGGACGTACAAGAAACCTGCCGAGGCACGAGCCTGAAAAATGGAAATTGTTTAAGGAATACTGTTCCCGTGATGTTGACGCAGAAAACGCAATACTCAAAAAACTGTCCGATTTTCCCGTACCCGATGACGTTCAGAATCAATGGGAACTCGACATGAAAATCAACGAAAAAGGCATACAGCTTGATACAGCACTTATAGACGGTGCATTGTATTGTAATTCGGCTATCACAGATGAACTGATGAAAGAAGCATCAGACCTTACGGGTCTTGAAAATCCGAAGTCTGTCATTCAGCTAAAGAGATGGATACAGGACGAAACCGGAGAAGAAATATCGGCACTTGATAAAGCAGGAGTTGAGGAGCTCCTTGAAAAAAATCTTCAGCAGGACAACGTAAACCGTATGCTTGCCATACGCAAGGAACTCGGTAAGTCCTCAAATACAAAATATCAGACAATGACCGAATGTATATGCAGAGACGGAAGAGTGCGGGGACTGCTGCAATTTTACGGTGCTAACCGAACCGGTCGGTGGGCGGGAAGATTTGTACAGGTACAGAACCTGCCTCGGAATTACATAGAAACCCTTGATATAGCAAGAAAATACGTTAAACAGAAAAACCTTGAAGCAATAAAACTGCTTTACGGGAATGTACCTGACACGCTTTCTCAACTTATCCGTACAGCGTTTATTCCGACTGAGGGAAATAAGTTTGTCGTTGCTGATTTTTCAGCCATCGAGGCCCGTGTAATAGCGTGGCTTGCCGGAGAACAGTGGCGGCTTGATGTATTTAATTCGCACGGAAAGATATATGAAGCGTCTGCATCATCAATGTTCGGGGTGCCGATAGAGAAAATCAAAAAGGGGAATCCGGAATACGCACTCCGAGCAAAAGGCAAAGTTGCCGAACTGGCACTCGGTTATCAGGGATCAGCCGGAGCATTGATATCAATGGGTGCTTTGAAAATGGGTTTGACTGAGGACGAGCTTCCCGATATAGTAAACCGTTGGCGAAAGGCTAATCCAAGGATAAAAGACCTGTGGTATACCTGCGAAAGTGCAGCTCTTGAGGTAATGCATACGGGTAAACCGGTCGGTATAAACAAAGGTATTATTTTTAAGCACGAATATGATATTAACAACGGTCTTGATTTTTTCATAATAACTCTCCCAAGCGGACGTGAACTTTTTTACCCACATCCGTTCCTGTCTCAAAACGATTTCGGAAAAGAAGCACTTCACTATTACGGAACAAGTCAGCAAAGTAAAGGATTTTCAATTCAAAGTACTTACGGAGGCAAGCTCACCGAAAACATAGTACAGGCGATAGCAAGGGATTGCCTTGCGGTTACTTTACAACGGCTCGATGAACAGGGACTTGATGTAGTGATGCACGTTCATGACGAGGTAATTATTGATTGTCCGAAAGATAAGATCACGGAAAAAGAAGTCTGTAGAATAATGGGTACACCTATCAGTTGGGCTGCGGGATTGCCCCTGAAGGCGGCAGGATTCGAGAGCCAATATTATATGAAAGACTGACAGGAAGGAGGTTAAATGTTGAACTTCGACAGAGAAATAATTATAACAACCGGAAGCAGCCGAAAATCTACGGTGTGGAAACCCCAAAAAATGCTGTGGTCGGAATTTGTTGATAAGATTAAAAGCCCCGTAAGGGGTACGGAAACTCTAAGCGAGTATTTGGGTATGCCTAAATCAAAACAGGATGATTTGAAGGACGTGGGTGGCTTTGTAGGCGGTACATTCAAGGACACACACCGCAAGGCTGAAAATGTTACCGGCAGGGATCTTATTACGCTCGACCTGGATAACATACCCACAGGCGGAACGGTATCAGTATTGCAGCGATTATCTTCACTCGGATGCGGATATGTCGTATATTCAACAAGAAAACATGAGGAGGTAAAACCGAGACTTCGAGCAGTTTTTCTGTTAGACCGAACCTGTACGGCTGATGAGTATGAGCCCATAGCCCGTAAACTTGCGCAATTTATAGGAATAGAGTTTTGCGATCCAACAACATTCCAAGCATCACGGCTTATGTACTGGCCGTCTGCATCGGCGGACAGTCAATACATATACTATTTTGAAGATAAGCCTATTCTCTCCGTTGACGGAATGCTAAGTCAGTACGGGGATTGGCATGACTTTCGACAATGGCCGGAAGTGCCGGGGGCACAACAGGTACCGCTGCGACTTGCCAAAAAGCAGGGAGACCCGACGGAGAAAGCGGGAGTTGTAGGGGCATTTTGCAGAACGTATAACATATACACCGCAATTGAACGATTTATTCCGGACATATATACCCCATGCGGTGAGGGTAGATATACATACGCAGACGGCTCTACAAGTGGAGGAGCTGTTATATATGAGGACGGAAAATTTCTGTACTCTCATCATGCTACAGACCCGTGCGGCGGCCGCCTGTGCAACGCATTCGACCTTATACGGATTCATAAATACGGGGAACTGGATGATGAAGTCAAGGAAGGTACGCCAACTTGTAAGCTGCCGAGTTATGTGGAGATGTGCAGGCTTGCTGTTGCCGATACCGCCGTATCTGCACTTCTGAATAAGGAGAGGTATGACAAGGCAACCTCCGAGTTTAATCAGCCGCCGGAGGAAACAGCGGATTGGATGTCTATGCTTCAGATATCCCCCCAATCCGGGGCTGTGGCTAAAACTACGGATAATGTGTATATCATACTTACGCACGATCCGCTGTTAAGGGATAAAATCATATTTGATGAATTTTCGGGTCTTGTTTTAACCGTAGGCAGTCTTCCATGGAATGATAAGTCATCAGAGAGGCGTCGTTGGAATGATACCGATGATGCCGGACTGCGCCGCTATCTCGAAAAGACCTATGCCATAACCGGCAAGGACAGAATACTTGACGCCCTTGCACTCGCCGTTCAAGATAAAGCAGTTGACGAATTAAAGGAATATCTGACAAGCGTGCAATGGGACGGGGTCGGGCGCTTGGAATCATTTTTCATAGATTACCTCGGTGCAGAGGATACTCCGTATGTAAGGACGTGTACACGAAAGTTTTTTGTGGCTGCGGTCGCAAGGGTTTTCTGCCCCGGATGTAAATTTGATAATATGCCAATACTCGGAGGTCCGCAAGGTATAGGCAAGAGTACGGCTATCCGAAAAATGGGTCTTAAATGGTATTCTGACAGCCTTGATACCTTTGAAGGAAAGGAAGCATCGGAAATGCTTCGCGGTGTGTGGATAAACGAGATAGGAGAATTATCCGGTATGAATACCGCCGAGCTTAACAGCGTTAAGCGTTTTTTGACAAAGGTTGAAGACATTTACAGGGAGCCGTTCGGCAGAAGAACGTGCAGTTTCCCGCGTCGTAACGTTTTTATAGGCTCAACAAATGACAGAGAATATCTGCGTGACAGAACCGGAAACCGCCGTTTCTGGCCTATTGACTGTGCGGTTAATAAACCGACTAAGAACGTATTCACTCAGCTTGATTATGAGGTTCCTTTATTATGGGAGGAGGCCGTGGAGTACTATCAGTTAGGAGAAACGCTGTATCTTCCGCCTGATATTGAAAAGTGTGCCGAAGCAGCCCAGCAAGCACACATGGAAACTAACAGCCGGGAGGGAGTAATACGTGATTTTGTCGCACGACTTGTACCGGCTGACTGGAATAAGCGTACGCTTTCTCAGCGCCGTGCTTACTGGGCGAACGAATTTGGGCAGTCAGAGACAGACATTGAACTTGTAAGCCGTGATAAGATATGCGCACTCGAAATATGGTGCGAAGCTCTCGGAGGAGATATTAAGCTTATGCGAAAATCCGATACAAGAGAAATAAATGATATTTTGTCATCAATCAAAGAGTTTAAAAAGTCTGATAAGCCTTTGAGATTTATTCGGGATTACGGTTTACAGAGGGGATATATAGCCGTTACATTTTGATGTTACAATCGAAAAGAGCGCGTTCAAATGTAACAAACGGCTGTTACATTCTTTTGTGAATGTAACTCGAATGTAGCAGGAATGTAACGGCGATAACCCCGCATAATATCTATATTTATTATATATTTGTTACATTGTTACATTTATATAATAAATAAAAAAGAATATAGAGTATATAGACATATATACACCTATACGCGCTTATACGCACGCATATATACGCGTGCGCGCGCGCGAGGGCAAAATTATAGGAGGTAAGTATGGAAAATGAAAAAAATACAGAACGCTATCTCAGAAACGAGGTCTGTAAGATTGGTGGAACTGCATATAAATTTGTTTCTCCCGGTTGCAGGGGCGTACCGGACAGATTGATATGCCTGCCGTTTGGCGTGATGGCTTTTGCGGAAATAAAATCGGAGGGTAAAGTCAGTACCCCTAATCAGGTAAGGCAGCAGGAAAAACTGAGGGCGTTAGGCTTTAAGGTCTACGCTGATGTAGATACTAAATCAAAAGTGGATGAAGTGGTGAAGGAGCTTAAGAATGAAATTCGTACCGCACGCTTATCAAAGCTATTGCATTGAGAGAATAGTCAATGACCCCGCTGTCGGATTATTTCTCGATATGGGACTCGGCAAAACAGCGATAACTCTTACCGCTGTCAACGATTTAAAATTTAACAGGTTAGAAATTCAACGCTGCCTTGTCATCGCCCCCAAAAAAGTTGCGGAAGCAACGTGGGATACGGAAGCATACAAGTGGGATCACCTCAGACACCTTAGAATTTCCAAAATTCTCGGAACTGAAACCAAACGGATAAGGGCAGTCAATACTCCGGCAGATGTGTATGTGATTAATCGTGAAAACATTCCATGGCTCGTTGATCACTACCGTAACGATTGGAAATTTGACATGGTTGTCGTGGATGAGCTTTCGAGCTTTAAGAACTGCAAGGCAAAGAGGTTTAAGTGCCTCACATGGGTACTGCCGCATATCAAAAAAATCGTAGGTCTTACAGGCACTCCCGCACCAAATGGTCTGATGGATCTTTGGTCACAGATATATTTGCTTGACAGGGGCAAGCGGTTAGGAAAAAGCATCACTGCTTACAGACTGGCATATTTTACGCAGAACACACATGGCGGAAATTTTACCACCTATGAGGAGATGTCCGGTGCGGCCGGGGCTATCCGTGAAAGAATATCCGACATATGTGTATCAATGAGAGCCGAAGATTATATACAGCTTCCCGACAGAACGGATGTCACAGTTCCCGTTGTGCTTGATGCGAGAGCGAGAAAGATGTACGACCGATTTGAGAGAGAAATGTTTTTGCAGATCGATGAGGATACTCTTGATGCCGCTACGGCTGCCGTTCTGTCAAACAAGCTTTTGCAGATGTGTAATGGTGCTGTGTACAGTGATGAAGGTGTTGCACAGATACACGATTGCAAGCTTGACGCATTTACGGAGCTTGTTGAAGCAGCACAGGGACAGCCAATGCTTGTATTTTATAGCTTCAGGCATGATCTTGACAGATTAAAAAAACTGTTGTCAAAAACAAAGCTTAAAATCGGGGAATTGAAGTCCGAAGATGATATACGGCTTTGGAATGAGGGAAAAATAAATATCCTTTTTGCACATCCGGCGAGTGCAGCATATGGATTGAATTTACAGGCAGGCGGAAGTCATATTGTGTGGTTCGGTCTTAACTGGAGTCTTGAACTTTACCAACAGGCAAATGCAAGATTATACCGGCAGGGGCAGAAAAACAAAGTAATAATACATCATCTCGTTGTTGAAAACAGTATGGATGAAATTGTTATGGATGCACTGAAGGGAAAAGAAAGTACGCAAAATACGTTACTTGAGTCATTGAAGGCGAAAATTAAGAATTTAAAAAAATAAACTGATAGCCGAAAACAGCTTGTAAGGCATTTTTGATATGAAGTAATGAAATTATATTAAAAACACATAAAAACGACCCACACGGGCGTACAGAGAAAAAGAGAGGTGTATATTTGTTGACGGCGAGGGAATATCTTGAGCAGGTACTAAAACTTGACAGGCTTATCAATTCAAAACTGGCGGAACTTTCACGCTTGAGGCATAATAAGGAGTCGCTTTCAAGTCCGACACTTTCATCGGATAAGGTTCGTTCGGGCGGGGTTAATAATTCCATGAGCACAGTCGATAAAATCATAGACTTAGAACGTACTATTGACGGCGAGATTGATAAACTCGTTGACCTCAAAGCAGAGATACGCAGGAAGATTGACCGTGTGTATAATCCCGATTTTATCACGGTTTTAACAGACAAATACATAAACGGTTACACGCTGGATCAGATTGCGGAACGGATGAACAGGTCATATGAAACTATAAGAAATTGGCACGGAGAGGCTTTGCAGATATTTAGAAGAGAAACAGGTATGAAATAGTTGTACAAAATATACAAAAAGCAATAGATATTTTTAACAGTCAATTACCTGTAAATACCCCTTTCTTTATCGTAAAATAGTATCATGCAAATAGGGCGGGATTGAAGGAAAGCATCCCTTAGCTTAGTCCTTCACCGCCAACAACTTGCTCGTAACTTGCTTGTAACTTGCTCGTAACTTGCGTTATAGTTCCTCCTAATATTTTTTGATATGCACGATAGCCGTTCCTGTTGGGGCGGCTTTTGTGTTGAAAGTAGGTGTTATCGTGAAGGAAAAATTGAATATACGTCAAAGGAAATTTGCTGAGTATTATGCTCAGAGCGGTAACACTGTTCAGAGTGCGATTAAGGCAGGTTATTCTGAAAATTACGCTAATGCAAATGCGTGTAAATTGTTAGAGAATGTGAGAGTTTCAGAGTACATCAAGGAAATAACCGAAAAGCTGAAAGACGAGAGAATACTGACAGCAAAAGACAGACAGGTAATGTTGTCTGATATTGCTAAGGACAAAAGTAACGAGCCGGGCGACCGCATAAGAGCCGTAGACACGCTTAACCGTATGACCGGTGAGTACACTGTCAAGGTTGACACAACTGTTAAAACCTCGGAGAAGCTTTCGGATGTGTTCCGTCAGTTAGGCGGTGAGGGACTTGAAAAGTAGGTTTCCTCTGTCGCAGAAGTATATTGATTTCATAAATTCCGTGCATAATGTTTCCGCAGATTTTCTTGAGGGTACAACCGCAAGCGGAAAGACAACGGTCGGAGCAGGAATTAAGTTCATGCGTATGGTGTCGGCAAGCCCCAAGAAACTGCATATCATAGCAAGCAAAACTACGGGTACAGCCGAAAAGAATATTATTCAACAGGATAACGGAATACTTGACCTGCATACAAACGCTAAGTATTTCGGAAACGGAGATAAAGACAATAAGCTACCGCATATCAAATTTGAGGGGAAAATAATATATGTGCTGGGTTATGATAATCGTGATAAGTGGGAGCTTGTACTCGGATCTCAGTTCGGCTGCGTGTACATAGACGAAATTAATACGGCAAATATTGATTTTGTGCGTGAGATATCAACCCGTAATGATTATCTTATGGCAACGCTTAACCCCGATGATCCGAACCTTCCGGTCTATAAGGAGTTTATCAACCGTTCACGCCCGTATAAAAAATATGCGGGAGATGTTCCGCCCGAAATAATGGCTGAGCTGAAAGAGGAGCCTGTACCGAATTGG
>CANQAJ010000065.1 GCA_947589365.1 uncultured Clostridia bacterium
ATTTTAGGATAATCTGGGAGGAGAAGCAGTATGGCACAGCTCAAAATTACTCTTAAAAAGAGTCTGATCGGCAGACCGAAGGATCAGATTGCTACTGCAAAGTCACTCGGACTTACAAAGCCGGGCAACACTGCGGTTCAGCCCGATAATGTACAGACCAGAGGTAAGGTGGCAAAAATAAGTCATCTCATCGAGGTTGAGGAAGCTTAAGCAAGGAGGTGCGACAGAATGTATTTGCACGAACTTTCACCTGCCGCAGGTGCTAAAAAGGCATCCAAAAGAATAGGCAGAGGTCATGGCTCGGGTCAGGGCAAAACAGCCGGCAAGGGTCATAAGGGTCAGAAGGCACGTTCAGGCGGCAGCATTCGTCCCGGTTTCGAGGGCGGTCAGATGCCGCTGCAAAGGAGAGTCCCGAAGAGAGGCTTCAATAACATATTCGCTAAAAAGATTGTTGCTATAAACATATCTGCACTTGACGCTTTTGAGGATGGTGCGGAAGTAACGGCACAGGCTCTTATCGAAAAGGGTATCGTTAAAAAGGAATATGACGGTATAAAGATTCTCGGCAACGGCGAGCTTACTAAGAAGCTTAATGTTAAGGTTGCAGCATATTCGGAATCGGCAAAGCAGAAGATTGAGGCTGCAGGAGGAAAGGCAGAGGTGATTTGATTTGTTTAAAACAATCGCTAATGCATGGAAGGTTCCCGATCTTCGCAAAAAAATGCTCTTCACGATATTTATCGTGTTCGTATTCAGATTGGGTTCGGCAATCCCGGTACCCTTTCTGGATGTGGATGTTCTGAGAACACTGACAGCAAGCTGGAATGATTCAAATAATATGCTTTCCTATGTTGATATGTTCTCTGGCGGTGCGTTTTCAAACGCGACATTATTTGCAATGTCGGTAACACCGTATATCAACTCTTCAATTATTATGCAGCTGCTTACGGTTGCAATCCCTCCGCTTGAAAGACTTTCAAAAGAGGGTACGGAGGGACGTAAGAAAATAGGTACAATAACACGTTATGTGACGGTTATTATCGGTATTATTCAGGGTACGGCATACTATATATATCTGCTCAGATCACAGGTGCAGGCTGATGACGGAAGTATCAAAAATATAGTTGAATATCAGGGCTGGAATTTCACGGCAGTATTTGCTGCGATAACCATAATTATGACATTCACAGCCGGCACGGCTCTTATGATGTGGCTCGGTGAGCAGATCAATCAGAACGGTCTCGGAAACGGTATTTCAATACTCCTCTTTGTGGGTATTATCGCAAGACTCCCCGTTACCTGCCTCGTTCTCTGGGAGAACTTCCAGGACGGTCTTGCAGGTCAGACACAGAACCTGATATACTCAGTAATCTTCGTTCTGATCTTCCTTGTTATAATATGGGTAATCGTATTCATGAACGATGCAGAACGCAGAATACCGATTATGTATGCAAAACGTGTGGTCGGACGCAAAATGTACGGCGGACAAAGCTCATACCTTCCCGTTAAGGTAGGTCTTTCGGGCGTCATGCCGATTATCTTTGCAAGCTCTATTCTTTCAATACCGCAAACGATATTGATGTTCCTGGATCAGAATAATCTTCCCGATTTCTGGAAAGGCTTTTTCAATATCTTTACGCCAACAAATTGGATATATATAGCTCTTTATTTCCTTATGATTATCGGTTTCGGTTATTTCTATGTAACCATACAGTATAATCCCTTGGAAATGGCAAATAATCTCCGTCAAAATAACGGAACAATCCCCGGTATCAGACCGGGTAAGCCCACAACAGATTTTATCGCTAAGATAATTTCACGTATAACACTTATAGGATCGCTTTTCCTTGCATTTATTGCAATTGTACCGCTCCTGTTCTCAAAGTTCTCGGGAATGACGGGACTTATGCTCGGCGGTACGTCGGTAATCATCCTTGTGGGTGTTGCACTTGAAACAATGAGGCAGCTTGAATCTCAGCTGATGATGCGTCATTATAAGGGATTCCTCGATTGATAAATTCTGAATACGAAAGGAGCAAAAAGTAATGAATATTATTTTACTCGGCGCACCCGGTGCGGGCAAAGGAACACAGGCGGAAGTTATTTCCGACCGTCTGGGTATACCTACAATTTCGACAGGAAATATAATCAGAGAAGCACTGAAAACCGGTACTGAGATGGGTCTGAAGGCTAAATCCTATATGGAAGCAGGTCAGCTTGTCCCGGATGAGGTCGTTATCGGCATCATTAAGGAAAGACTTGCAGAGGATGATTGTAAAAACGGTTTTATCCTTGACGGATTCCCCAGAACTATTCCTCAGGCCGAGGCTCTGGACAAGATGGGTATAGTAATCAATAAGGTAATTGATATTGAGGTTACCGATGAGGCTATAGTCAAGAGAATGTCCGGACGCCGTGTCTGCGAGAAATGCGGAGCAAGCTACCATATGGAATATAAGCTTCCGAAACAGGATGGAGTTTGCGACAAATGTGCAGGCACCCTTGTTCAGCGTAAGGATGACCACCCGGATACGGTAAAAGCTCGACTTGAGGTTTACCATAAAGAAACAGAGCCGCTTAAGGATTACTATGAAAAGCAGAATAAGCTTTCCGTAGTAGAAGGACAGGATACGGTTGAGCATACGACTTCACTTATCCTGCAAGCTGTTGAGGCGTAAGATATATGGTGATTCTTAAGACCTCCCGTGAAATTGCAGCAATGCGAGAAGCGGGCAGGGTTTCTTCAAGAGCCTTGCAGGAAGCGGGGAAGGCGGTTGAACCGGGAGTTTCTACTCTTGAGATTGATAACATAGTCCGCAGATATATCGAGAAGCAGGGTGCTGAACCCTCGTTTCTCGGATACGGCGGTTTTCCTGCAAGTGCTTGTATTTCGGTAAATAATGTAGTCATCCACGGCATACCGAGTGCAAAAATAATTCTGAAACAGGGAGATATCGTGAGTATAGATGTGGGTGCAAAGCTTGACGGATATCACGGGGACAATGCTTATACATTTGCCTGTGGAGATGTGTCAAGGGAGGCACAGGCACTTATGGATGCCACAAGAGAGTCCCTCTATGAGGGAATAAAAAATGCCGTGGCAGGAAATAGAATAGGTGATATCGGAAATGCTGTTCAGAGGTATGTCGAGGCACGCAGTTACTCGGTGGTAAGAGATTTTGTCGGTCACGGAGTAGGTGCGAAGCTGCATGAAGATCCCAGCGTACCTAATTACGGCACACCGGGAAGGGGTGTGCGATTGCTGCCGGGTATGACAATAGCCATAGAGCCAATGATAAATCAGGGTACACACAGAGTAAGGGTACTTGATGATAATTGGACGACTGTGACTGCGGACGGAAAGCTTTCGGCTCATTTTGAGCATACGATAGCGGTAACCGCAGACGGACCGGTCATATTGACACGACCTGATTGAGGTGAGCGATATGAGGTTTCGTAGAGGGACGGTCGCCGCTTCAAAGGCAGGGCATGATAAGGGCAGCTTTTTTGCGGTAGTACGCATAGAAGATGATTTGGCATATATAGCGGACGGAAAGGGCAGAAAACTGTCGGCTCCTAAAAGAAAGAAGCTTATTCATCTTGCGTTTACCGATACTGTTCTGAGTGAACAGATAATGAATGATGACAGTAAGCTCAGTGAAGCAATTGACTCGTTTAATAAGAGGTCGAGAGCATTCTAAGGAGGTAATTGTATTGTCTAAGGAAGACGTAATTGAGGTAGAGGGCATAGTAAAGGAGGCTCTTCCGAATGCACAGTTCAAGGTTGAGCTTCAGAACGGACATATAATCCTTGCTCATATTTCGGGTAAGCTGAGAATGAATTTCATTCGCATACTTCCCGGTGACAAGGTAACGGTAGAAATGTCGCCATATGATCTGACAAAGGGTCGTATAACATGGCGAAGTAAGTAATATTCCCCGGTCGGGGGTTATCGAAAGGAATGATAACACGATGAAAGTCAGACCTTCAGTAAAGAAAATTTGCGAAAAATGTAAGGTTATAAAGCGTAAGGGCAAAATCATGGTTATCTGTGAAAACCCGAAGCATAAGCAGCGTCAGGGTTGATGACGCATAAATACCAACGGAGGTGCGAAAATAAATGGCACGTATTGCAGGTGTAGATTTACCCAGAGATAAGAGAGTCGAGATCGGTCTTACTTATATTTTCGGAATAGGCCGCAAGACATCCAACGATATTCTCGCAGCAACAGGAGTTAATCCCGACACAAGAGTAAGAGATCTTACAGAGGATGATGTTGCTAAGATCAAAGAGTATATCGACCATAATGTAAGAGTTGAGGGTGACCTCAGAAGAGATATAGCATTTGATATAAAGAGACTTATTGAAATCGGATGCTACAGAGGAATACGTCACCGTACAAATCTTCCCGTTCGCGGACAGCGTTCAAAGACAAATGCCCGCACAAGAAAGGGTAAGAGAAAGACAATGGCTAACAAGAAGAAGTAATCAGGAGGGAATAACTGATGGCAGTTCAGAAAGGTGCTAAGAAGGCTACTGTACGCAGACGCCGTGAGCGTAAAAATATCGAAAAGGGCGCAGCGCACATTCAGTCGACATTCAATAATACGATAGTAACAATATCTGATGTTCAGGGAAATGCAATTTCCTGGGCAAGTGCGGGTGAGCTCGGCTTCAGAGGCTCCAGAAAGTCCACTCCGTTTGCGGCTCAGTCAGCAGCTGAAACTGCTGCGAAGGCAGCAATGGAGCATGGTATGAAAACCGTTGAGGTATATGTAAAGGGTCCCGGTGCAGGACGTGAAGCAGCAATACGTGCTCTTCAGTCGGCAGGTCTTGAGGTAAGCATGATAAAGGATGTTACCCCGATTCCCCACAACGGTTGCCGTCCTCCTAAGAGAAGACGTGTATAAAATAACGGAGGTGCATTTTAAATGGCAGTAAACAGAGATCCTATTCTTAAGAGATGCAGATATCTCGGAATAAGCCCGGCAGTATTGGGTATTTATAAGACATCTAAGAAAAATCCTAACGCAAATGCAAGAAGGAAAGTATCAGAGTACGGCTTGCAGCTCAAAGAGAAGCAGAAACTCAAGTTTATATACGGTGTTCTTGAAAAACCTTTCCACCACTACTTTGAAATAGCTTCAAAGATGGAGGGTCAGACAGGTAATAACCTCATAACAATTCTTGAATCAAGACTTGACAACATTGCTTTCAGAATGGGTATGGCTCTTACAAGAAGAGAGGCAAGACAGCTTGTAACACACGGACATTTCCTTGTGAACGGCAAAAAGGTTGATATTCCTTCATACAGAGTTAAGACGGGAGATGTCGTGACTCTCAGAGAAAAGAGCAGAAGCACCGAAAAGTTCAAGGATGTCGTAGAGAAGACAGCAAGCAGGACTTCTCCGCTCTGGCTTGAGGTGAACAAGGAGCAGTTCAGTGCAAAGGTTGTAAGAATGCCCTCAATTGAGGATATAGACTATGAGGTTGCACCGCATCTTATCGTTGAGTTGTACTCCAAGTAATCAATTTGTATTTCAGGTTACACATCATGGCGGTATCGTCCGCCTAATGTTAAGGAGGTTAGCTGATGTTCGAATTTCAAAAGCCAAGAATAGATACAGCGGAATTATCCGAAGACGGCAGATTCGGCAAATTTGTCGTTGAGCCGCTCGAGAGAGGCTTCGGCAATACTCTCGGAAACAGCCTGCGCAGGGTTCTCCTCTCCTCACTGGAGGGTGTGGCAGTTACTTCTATAAAAATTGACGGAGTGCTGCACGAGTTCTCTACAATACCGGGCGTAAAAGAGGACGTAACGGCGATTGTTCTTAATATGAAAGGACTTATCGCAAAGCTTAACTGTGACGGTCCGAAAACAGTCGAGATCAGCGCAGAGGGTCCCTGTATCGTTACAGCGGATTCCATAAAAAAGGATGCGGATATTGAGATACTCAATCCGGAAATGCATATTGCAACTCTCGGAGAGGGTGCAAAGCTCTATATGGAAATAACAATCAGCAAGGGCAGAGGTTATGTTTCAGCAGAACGCAATAAGGAAGAGATCTCAAAGAATACCGGAGTTATAGGTATCCTTCCGATTGACTCAATATACACACCTGTACTTAAGGTAAACTATAATATAGAAAACACACGTGTAGGTCAGATCACCGATTATGACAAGCTTACGCTTGATGTATGGACAAACGGTGTTATAAATGCACAGGAGGCCGTTTCTCTTGCCGCCAAGGTTCTGACAGAGCATCTTAATCTGTTTGTAAACCTCTCGGATAAGGGAACCAACACGGAGGTAATGGTTGAAAAGAACGATCAGGGCAAGGAAAAAGCACTTGAAATGACCATTGAAGAGCTGGATCTTTCTGTTCGTGCATTCAACTGTCTGAAAAGGGCAAATATCAATACCGTTGAAGATCTTATCAACAAGACTGAGGACGAGATGATGAAAGTCAGAAATCTCGGCCGCAAATCGCTTGACGAGGTTATAGACAAGCTTAATAAGCTTGGTTTTTCGCTTCGCAGCAACGATGATTAATTACCACAAAGGAGTGAATATAAATGCCGGGAACAAGAAAATTGGGCAGGGAAACTGCTCACAGAACTGCAATGCTCAGAGCATTGGTAACATTCCTTCTCGAAAACGGCAAGATCGAAACTACCGTTTCACGTGCAAAGGAAGTCAGTTCCCTCACCGAAAAATTTATTACGCTCGCTAAGGTTGAAAACCTGAGCAACAAGCGTACAGCTTTGGCTTTCATCACCAAGGAGGATGTTGTCAAAAAGCTATTTACCGAGATTGCACCTAAGTATTCCGACAGAAACGGCGGATATACAAGGATAACAAAGATCGGTCCCCGCCGCGGTGACGCTGCGGAAATGGCAGTTATTGAGCTTATTTAATTCAAGGTTATATTACCCTGTCGGTGTAGTTTTATACCACAGGGTAATTTTTTTGATTTTTTTAATAAAATCTGTGACAAATCAGATTAAATATGCTATAATAGGGTCGTGGATTTATATAAGGTCAAGGCAGGTGATATAATGCCCCGAAGTGTATCAAAATATGTGGTTTGCCCGAAATGTAACCAGCAAACATTAACCGATATACCTATAAGCGGTAATACAACCGAGGATTCCGATTTGAGGAATGTTGTTTTTTCAGAGAGTATTTTCCGTTGGAAATGTAAAAAATGCGGCTTCAGTTCAAAATATCAGCATCCGTTTCTGTATAATGATGTCGAGCGTAAGTTTATGGTATACTATATACCAAAAGTTGAAAGGCTAAAAGTTATTGATGCAAAGCTTGAAGCTGAATTTGCCGGATTATCCGATATCAGAAAACGAATAGTCCCTGATATAAATTCAATGAAGGAAAAAATAATTGTTTTTGAGAGAGGAATAAATGACCTTGCTTTGGAGCTGACAAAACTTGCTGTTTCCGAGATCGTTTCAAAGGAAACCGGACATACGGTTTATTCCGGATATTTTACCGATATGAACGAGGAGCAAAATACAATAAGCTTTCAGTTCTTTGTCGGCGGGGATAAACGCTCATATATACAGTCCGCAAGACTTGAGGTGTACAGACATTCCCTTGAGATGGTGAAGAAAAAATTTGCGGGGGATGAAAAACAACAGGGATTTCTTAATATCGGCAGACAATGGGCGAAAAATGCCCTCGATACATACAAAGGCTCACGTTAGGAGCCGTAACATACCTTTTCCGGGTGTGAATCTTAATTTTGCTTAGTTGACATTGGCGTTTTCAATGTTTGGGCATAATTTGGAAAAAAATATGGATTTTTTTAAAAAAAAGCGAACTTTTTTACAAAAACCAATGGAATTTGATAAAGAATTATGTTATAATATTGTCAACCGACCAAAGTCGATAAAATAATTTCCAGGAGGTAATTCCAATGGCAAGAAAATGGGTCTACTTGTTCACAGAGGGTGACGCTTCAATGCGTGAACTCCTCGGCGGTAAGGGTGCTAACCTTGCTGAAATGACCAATATCGGTCTTCCTGTTCCACAGGGCTTTACTATTACAACAGAGGCTTGTACTCAGTATTATGAGGACGGCAGAAAAATCAATGATGAAATTCAGGCACAGATTATGGAGTACATCGATAAGATGGAAGAAATCACCGGTAAGAAATTCGGTGATAAGGAGAATCCTCTCCTCGTTTCTGTTCGTTCGGGTGCTCGTGCTTCAATGCCGGGTATGATGGATACAATTCTTAACCTTGGTCTTAATGAGGAGGTTGTTGAGGTTTTAGCTGAGAAATCAGGCAACCGTCGTTGGGCATACGACTGTTACAGAAGGTTTATCCAGATGTTCTCCGATGTTGTTATGGAGGTCGGCAAGAAGTATTTTGAGCAGCTCATTGATGCTATGAAGGAGAGAAAAGGCGTAAAGCAGGATGTTGAGCTTGATGCTGACGACCTTAAAGAGCTTGCAGAGCAGTTTAAGGCTGAATATAAGGAGAAGATCGGTGAGGACTTCCCGTCAGATCCGAAGGTTCAGCTTATGGAAGCTATAAAGGCAGTATTCCGTTCATGGGATAACCCGAGAGCTAATGTATATCGTCGTGATAACGATATTCCGTATTCATGGGGTACAGCTGTAAACGTACAGTCAATGGCATTCGGTAATATGGGTGATGACTGCGGTACAGGTGTTGCATTTACACGTGACCCGGCAACAGGTGCAAAGGGTCTTTTCGGTGAGTTCCTTACAAATGCACAGGGCGAGGACGTTGTTGCAGGCGTTCGTACACCTATGAAGATTACAGAAATGGAACAGAAGTTCCCGGAGGCTTTTGCTCAGTTTACACAGGTTTGCAAAACTCTTGAGGATCATTACAGAGATATGCAGGATATGGAGTTCACTGTTGAACACGGTAAGCTCTATATGCTCCAGACAAGAAACGGTAAGAGAACAGCTCAGGCTGCTCTTAAGATTGCTTGTGATCTCGTTGACGAGGGTATGAGAACCGAGAAAGAAGCAGTTGCTATGATCGATCCCCGTAACCTTGATACACTTCTCCACCCGCAGTTTGATGCTGCTGCTATCAAGTCTGCTACACCTATAGGTAAGGGACTTGGCGCTGCTCCGGGTGCTGCAAGCGGTCAGATCGTATTTACTGCTGATGATGCTAAGACATGGGCAGATGCAGGCAAGAAGGTTGTTCTTGTTCGTCTCGAAACCTCACCCGAGGATATCGAGGGTATGAAGGCTGCTCGGGGTATCCTTACGGTTCGCGGCGGTATGACATCACACGCTGCCGTTGTTGCTCGCGGTATGGGTTCATGCTGCGTATCCGGCTGCTCCGCTATCGTTATGGATGAGGAAAATAAGGTATTCACACTCGGCGGCAAGGAATATCATGAGGGTGATGTAATCTCCTTCGATGGTTCAACAGGTAACATCTATGACGGTGCTATCCCGACGGTTGACGCTAAGATTGCAGGCGAATTCGGAAGAATAATGGCTTGGGCTGACAAGTACAGAAGGCTTAAGGTAAGAACAAATGCCGATACACCGGCTGATGCTAAGAAAGCTCGTGAGCTTGGTGCAGAGGGTATAGGTCTTTGCCGTACAGAGCATATGTTCTTTGAGGGCGACAGAATAGAAGCATTCAGAGAGATGATTTGTGCAGATACGGTTGAAGAAAGAGAAGCTGCTCTTGCTAAGATACTCCCCGTTCAGCAGGGCGATTTTGAGAAGCTTTATGAGGCTCTTGAGGGTAACCCCGTAACAATTCGTTTCCTCGATCCGCCGCTCCATGAGTTTGTTCCTACTGAGGAAGAAGATATAAAGAAACTTGCTGATGCACAGGGTAAGACAGTTGAGCAGATCAAGGCTATAATTGATTCTCTCCATGAGTTTAACCCGATGATGGGTCACCGCGGATGCCGTCTTGCAGTTACATATCCTGAAATTGCAAAGATGCAGACATCTGCTGTTATCCGTGCAGCTATCAATGTTAAGAAGGCACATCCGGATTGGACAATTAAGCCTGAAATTATGATTCCGCTCGTAGGCGAAGTTAAAGAGCTTAAGTACGTTAAGAAAGTAGTTGTTGAAACTGCCGATGCTGAGATCGCTTCTGCCGGTGTTGATATGGAATATGAAGTAGGTACAATGATTGAGATTCCTCGTGCTGCACTTACAGCTGACGAGATTGCAAAGGAAGCTGAGTTCTTCTGCTTCGGTACAAACGATCTTACTCAGATGACATTCGGCTTCAGCCGTGATGACTCGGGTAAATTCCTTGAGGCATATTATGATGCTAAGATTTTTGAGAATGATCCGTTTGCAAAGCTCGATCAGGTTGGTGTCGGCTCACTTATGAAAATGGCTATCAAGCTTGGTAAGGAAACACGTCCTGAGCTTCACTGCGGTATCTGCGGTGAACACGGCGGTGATCCTTCATCTGTTGAGTTCTGCCATAAGATTGGTCTTGATTATGTATCCTGCTCACCGTTCAGAGTTCCGATTGCACGTCTTGCTGCTGCACAGGCTGCAATTAACGAGGGCTGATGCTCCCTTTGTGGTGAACAGTAGAATGTTCCTGAGCACATATAGCTGTAGATTTTATTTTTGCGGTTATTGCGTGTCGGTTCTGAGGTTAATGTACCTCGGTTGTTATTCAGGATTGCAATAATAATTACAGCTGTGTTATGGAAAAATCGAATATAACCACGTTTTATAAAATAAAGGGGTCGATCAGTATTTCTGGTCGGCTCCTTTTTTAAAAAATTAGTCAAAATATATTATATTATTGGAATAAAATGACTTGCAGGAGGGATATTAGAATGAAAACATTATTTGGATTAAGTAAAAAAGCGTTTATTTCACTGAGCTGCATTGCTGTTGCACTTATTGCATCGGGTATAGTTATCGGTGTTGCGGTGTCGCATAATTTAGCGAATAAAGACGGAAATAATCCCGTTGCTACTAATGATATAAATAAAAGCGGAGCCGATGCAGGCTCGCCCGATAAAAACGGCTCTGTTGCTTCGGCTGATAAAAGTGACGTATCATCCGAGGAAAATTCCGTAACTCTTGACGATGCAAAGAAAGCTGCTCTTGCGGACGCCGGATTAAGTGAGTCGGATGTCTCGTTTGCAAAGACAGAACAGGACATGGATGACAATGCTCAGGTGTATGACATTGTATTCAGCACGGCTGACAAGAAGTATGAGTATGAAGTTAATGCCTCGGACGGAAGTATAATCGAAAGGGATGTTCGTTCTCTGACCATTCCGCAGTCCTCGCTTTCCGGCGAAAGCAGCACAGAACAATATATCAGTGTTGACAAGGCAAAGGAAATTGCCCTTAAGGATGCCAAGCTTTCTTCCGCAGATGTAAAATTCACGAAATCGGAGCTTGACACCGATAGCGGTATAAAGGTATATGATATAGAGTTCACTGCATCCGATAAGAAGTATGAGTATGAAATAGGTGCTGTTGACGGAAGTATTATTGAAATGGATATCAGAATGTTAAGCTTCATTCCGAGTTCGGGTACATCCGAAAATTCAGGTGCCGAACAGTATATCGGACTTGAAAGTGCAAAGGAAACGGCACTGAGTGATGCCAATGTTACTTCGTCCGATGTAACATTTACAAAGACGAGGCTTGACAGTGACGACAGCACTCCGTCATACGATATTGAATTTCAAACAAAAGACAAAAAGTATGAATACGAGATCGACGCTGTGAGCGGTAATATTGTTGAAAAAGATATAAAAATGCTGACAACACAGCAAACTACAACGCCGAGCGGTGATTACATTGGTGTTGATAAAGCAAAGCAGATAGCACTGAGTGATGCGAATGTATCGGCTTCGGATGCTGCATTTACAAAAACAAGTCTTGACAGTGACGACCGTACTCCGAAATACGATATTGAGTTCCGCACATCGGATAAGAAGTATGATTATGAAATCAATGCCGCCAACGGTAATATCATCGAAAAGGACATTGAAACCATAAGAACACAACAGACTTCAAAACCGAGCGGAAATACCGGCAATAGCAGTTATATAGGACTTGACAAAGCAAAGCAGATAGCACTGAGCGATGCGAATGTATCGGCTTCGGATGCCACATTTACAAAAACAAGTCTTGACAGCGACGACCGCACGCCAAAATATGATATTGAGTTCCGCACATCTGATAAGAAGTATGATTATGAAATCAATGCCGCCAATGGTAATATAATCGAAAAGGATATTGAAACCATAAGAACACCGCAGACCTCAAAACCGAGCGGAAATACAGGCAGTAGCAATTATATAGGACTTGACAAAGCAAAGCAGATAGCACTGAGTGATGCGAATGTATCGGCTTCGGATGCTGCATTTACAAAAACAAGTCTTGACAGTGACGACCGCACGCCGAAGTATGATATTGAATTCCGCACATCTGATAAGAAGTATGATTATGAAATCAATGTCGCCAATGGTAATATAATCGAAAAGGACATTGAAACCATAAGAACACCGCAGACTTCAAAACCGAGCGGAAATACAGGCAGTAGCAATTATATAGGACTTGACAAAGCAAAGCAGATAGCACTGAGTGATGCGAATGTATCGGCTTCGGATGCTACATTTACAAAAACAAGTCTTGACAGCGACGACCGCACGCCAAAGTATGATATTGAGTTCCGCACATCTGATAAGAAGTATGATTATGAAATCAATGCCGCCAACGGTAATATAATCGAAAAGGACATTGAAACCATAAGAACACAGCAGACCTCAAAACCGAGCGGAAATACCGGCAATAGTGATTATATCGGTATTGACAAGGCAAAGCAGCTTGCTTTGTCCCATGCGGGATT
>CANQAJ010000066.1 GCA_947589365.1 uncultured Clostridia bacterium
AGTTCAAGCGGAGGATAATAGCATTTCCAACCTCGTATATCGGCTTCCTCAAACACTCTTCGTCTTAAAAGAGAATTAGCAGATACTCCGCCGGCAAGAACCAGTTTATTATAACCCATATTTTCCGCCGCTTTTATAAAATTATTTATAAGACTGTCAACAACAGCCTTACGAAAAGATGCAGATAAATCATTTACATTTATTTCTTCGCCTTTCTGATTTGAATTATGTATCAGATTTATAACGGCGGTCTTAAGACCCGAAAAGCTGAAATCATACTCTGAACCACTCACTTTCGGCTGAGGCAATTTATATCTTTCCTCATTTCCCGATTCAGCCGCCCTGTCAAGATGTATTCCTCCCGGATAGGGCATACCCATAGTTCTTGCCGCCTTATCAAAAGCTTCACCTGCGGCATCATCTCTTGTTTTGCCGATAACTTTCATTTCGGTATAATTTTTAACCTCAACAATATGGCTATGTCCTCCGGATACAACAAGGCATAAAAAAGGCGGCTCAAGCTCCGGGTGGGCAAGATAATTAGCCGCAATATGTGAACGCAGATGGTGTACCGGTATAAGCGGCAAACCTGTGGCAAGCGACAGTCCCTTAGCAAAGTTTACTCCAACAAGCAACGCACCTATAAGTCCGGGGGCATACGTAACACCAAGTGCATCAAGCTCAGTAAGCTTCATATCCGCACGCTCCAGAGTTTCCGCCACTACTCCGTTAATCGCCTCACAATGTCGTCTTGACGCTATTTCGGGAACAACTCCTCCATACAGCTTATGTTCATCGACCTGAGTTGCAATTACCGAGGATATTATTTTCCTGCCGTCTTCGATAACGGCAGCCGCTGTTTCATCGCAGGAGCTTTCAATTGCTAAAATTCTCATTCTTTTTCACCGTTTCTTTACTGATAAGTTTCTTTGATAATATAAGACCGTCCTCTGTGGGGTTCCTATAAAAATTCTTCCTCAGTCCGACCTCCTCAAAGCCGACAGAGCGATATAATGCTAACGCTCCCTCGTTTGACGGACGTACTTCAAGGGATATCGACTCTGCACCGCCCTTTTGGGCAACATCACAGGCTCCCTCGAGCAAAAGTCTACCGATACCCTGACGTCTGTATTCGGGAAATACCGCAATATTGGAAATATCACAGCTTTCATACACTACAAAAACACCTATATAACCCACGACAACACCATTAAATTCCGCAACAAGGAAATGTGCAGTTCTGTTGTCAAGTTCTTCTCTAAGGCTTTTTTCAGACCACGGCTGAGAAAAGCATATTTTTTCAAGCCTTGCAAGTTCCGCAATATGCTTTTCGCTCATCGGTACAAGCGTAAATTTACTCACTCGGTATTCCCCCGATACATTGAGGATAATTTTCTTTAAGATATTCACAAAGTTTATCAATAGCTTCTTCAATTGCTTTGCGGCATCTTCTGTATGTCACAAGATCCGAACCGTACGGATCGGGTATACCGTTGCCGAGAACATATATCCTCTTATCGTCCACGCCGATTGTTCTGAGTGTTTCTGCGTGTCCCTCAGTCATAGCGACAAACAGATCAGCAACCTCCAGGTCCCTTTCACGTATTATCCTCGGCTTATGTCCGCTTACATCTATGTCTATTTCATTACAGACCGTAACAGCATTTTGCGACACTCCGCTTTCTCCGACAAAACCTATTCCGGCACTGCTTATAATACTTTTTATTCCGTATTCCTCGGATTTTTTTGCAAATATAGCCTCTGCCATCGGACTGCGGCAGGTATTGCCTGTACAAACAAATAAAATATGCAGCATATTTGCACCCCTCCAATTATTTTAAACTTTAGCCTCAAACCATGTTTTTCCTATTCCGGAATCTGCCGTCAACGGAACAGAAAGACTAACTGCATTCTGCATTTCCTCGCTCAGAAGTTGAGCCGCCTTTTCAGCCTCCTCCTCCGGTGCCTCGACAATAAGCTCGTCATGAACCTGAAGTATAAGCCTGGATTTCATATTTTCCTTTTTAAGCCTGTCATACACCCTTATCATGGCTATTTTGATTATATCCGCCGCACTTCCCTGAATCGGCATATTTCTTGCGACTCTTTCACCAAACGAGCGTATATTACGGTTTGACGAAGCAAGCTCGGGAAGATATCTTCTCCTGCCAAACATAGTTGTAACATATCCATCACGTTTAGCATTTTCAACCACATTTTTCATATAATTATCTATTCCGCTGTACAGTTTAAGATAATCTTTAATATATTTATCCGCTTCTTTTCTTGATACTCCTATATCCTTTGAAAGCGAAAATGCACTTATTCCGTAAACTATTCCGAAATTAACAGCCTTTGCACGGCTTCTTAACTGCGATGTTACCATCTCATCGGGAAGTCCGAATACTTTAGCTGCCGTTGAGGTATGGATATCATAATTATTTTCAAAAGCTTCTGTCATATTCTTATCATTTGCGATATGTGCAAGCACTCTCAGTTCTATCTGCGAATAATCCGCATCAACAAGTTTACATCCGTCCGGTGCTGTAAAAAATCTTCTGAACTCCTTTCCCCTATCTGTTCTTACGGGGATATTCTGTAAATTAGGCTCAGTTGAGCTTATTCTTCCTGTTCTTGTTTCAGTTTGGTTAAAGCTTGAATGTATTCTTCCGTCTTCGCCTATAACCTTGAGAAGTCCGTCACAATAGGTGGATTTCAGCTTTGTAAGTGTGCGGTATTCAAGTATTTCATTTATAACCGGGTGATAATCCCTGAGTTCCTCAAGAACCTCCGCATTTGTGGAATATCCGCTTTTTGTTTTTTTACCTTTAGGCAGGGCAAGCTTTTCAAAAAGTGCAGAACCTAACTGCTTTGGCGAATTTATATTAAAGTCATAACCGACATATCCGCATATGCTTGCCCTGAGTCTGTCTATTTCATCATTCATACTTTCGCCGTATTCGTATATTCCCTGTCTGTCAACAGCAAAGCCTGTATTTTCCATTGATGCAAGCACCCGTGCAAGCGGTATTTCTATATCATGCAGAAGGTGGGTCTGTTCCTTCGCCTCTATTTCCTTTGCAAGCTTATCGGCAAGCGGTACAAAGCTTTCAAGCCCTGTTGCATTATCTGTTTTAAGCGGAGAAATACCGTATTCCCCGATAAGCCTTTCCATGATGTAGTCCGAAGCGTTAGGGTTAAGAAGATATCCTGCAAGCATGGTATCAAATTCTATTCCCTCACACTCAAAGCCTGCTTTGTCGGCAATTGCGAATACAGGCTTGATATTATGCGTTCTTTTTCTTATGTTTTTATTACTGAGAAATTTCTCTACAAAATCTTGAAAATCTTCCGTAAAATTATCTGCGGTATATACCCTATCATCAACACAAAATTTAAGTTCCGTTATATCCGCTCCGTCCGTTTTGGCAAGAAAATCTACAGTTTTTCCGTCAAGCTCATCGTATATATCAATCAGTTGAAAATCCGTTACACATTCAAGCGTTCTGTCCTCCTGTGAACTATCCGTTTCCGTCTGAATATGCCCGATATCCTCTGCTCCTACTCCCCATTTTTCCATAAGGGAGAAAAACTCCAGCCTTGCCATTTGCGTTGCAACTGCGGATTTATCCTTTTCCTCGGGTATATAGTGTTCTATATTCGTATCTATCGGTGCCTGTGTATTGATAGTACCGAGTGTACGGCTCATATATGCACTTTCTTTTCCCTCGGTAAGCTTTTTTCTTATACCCGGCTTTACATCTATCGTTTCAAGGTTTTCATATATATTATCAAGGCTTCCGAACCTTGTTATAAGGTCGTTCGCTCCCTTTTCTCCTATTCCCGGAACACCCGGAATACAGTCGGAGGTATCTCCCTGAATTGCCTTTATGTCAATAAGCTGTTTTGGCTCCACGCCGTAAACCTCTCTTATTTTTGCCTCATCATAGAGTGTAACCTCCGGTTTACCGAATTTTGTTGCAGCCATACGCACGGAAACTGTCGGTGAAACAAGCTGAAGGCTGTCCCTGTCGCCTGTTGCTATAATACATTCATAGCCCTCATCGGTACATTTTTTTGCAAGTGTGCCGAGTATATCGTCAGCTTCATATCCCTCACAAGTGACTATTTTATATCCTAAAGCCGATATAAGATCTTTAAGCGGCTGTAATTGCTGAGCAAGCTCCTCGGGCATACCCTTTCTGTTTGACTTATATCCTGCATACATCAGGTGTCGGAATGTAGGTGCTTTAAGATCGAATGCAACAGCGACCGTATCGGGATTACTTTCGTCAAGCAGTTTTTGAAAGGTTGTCATAAATCCGTAAATCGCATTTGTATATTGTCCGTTTTTTGTTGTCAAGAGCTTTATTCCGTAAAAAGCACGGTTAAGAATACTGTTTCCGTCAAGAACCAAAAGCTTCATATAATAATTACCTCCTGCAGCAGGGTAAAAGCCACTTTATGTTCGTAATTTATTGCACGGTCAATTATTGGATTTTAAGCAATCCATTATACCGATATTTTTTCCGTGTTTCAGATAAACTCTCGGCACACGTTTTCCTACAAGACATACTACCTCATAATTTATCGTACCCGTAAGCTTTGCTATATCGTCAAAGGACAATGCATTATCACTTCCGTCACCGATAACCGTAACCTCATCACCGACTTTTACTTCATCTATTCCGCTGATATCAAGCATCACCTGATCCATACATACACGTCCGATAACAGGTGCTTTCTTCCCCCTTACCGTCATATATGCACGATTTCCCAAACTTCTTGTATAACCGTCCGCATAGCCTACCGGAACAGTCGCTATCTTCGTGGGTTTATCCGTAACAAACGTACCGCCGTAGCTTACGGGAGTATCGGGAGCAACTGTCTTTATTTGTGCAATTACACTTTTTATTTTCATTGCCGGCCGCAAATCCAACTTGCCTGCAAGCTTTTCGGACGGCGAAAGACCGTATAATATTATCCCCGCACGGACACAATCAAAATTTGCCTGCTTATAATCTATAATTGCACCGCTGTTTGAGCAATGTACCGTTTCAAATTCAATGCCACGTTCTTTCAGCCTTTCCACTGCATTTACAAAGCAGTCAAGCTGATGTGTTGTCGGAACAACTCCATCCTCTCCCTCGTCGGACAGAGCAAAATGTGTAAAAATACCCTCATGTATAAGATTCGGGAGCAGGCATACTCTTTGTATAATGTCAACCGACTCAGCGTCACGCTCCGTATTCTGATACATAAAGCCTATACGGCTCATTCCCGTATCGAGTTTTATATGAATTTTTACCTTTACATTATTTTTGACGGCAAATTCCGAAAGCTCCCTTGCATAATCCTCCGTAAAAACAGCCTGAGAGATATTATTTTCCGCCAATTCTTTTGCCATGTCGGCAGGCGTAAAGCCAAGAATAAGTATAGGCAGACTGACCCCGTTTTCACGCAGCTGCATAGCCTCTTCTATATTGGACACGGCAAATTTATCCGCACCGAGCTGTTCATACAGCTTTGCAAGAAATACCGCCCCGTGGCCGTAGCCGTCGGCCTTTATAACACACATTATATCCGTATCTTTCCGGACAGTCTGTCTTATTATGTCGTAATTATGCCTGATAGCATCGACATTGACTTCTGCCCATGTTCTTCTTAAAAAAGCAGTCATTATTTAAACGCCTCAACTAATGAAGTTATATAATATATATTTTATATTTTACTCTATTAAGGAATCAATGTCAATTCCAAACAAGAGTATAATCGTGAAAATAAACAACGCAAAAAAACATACTGCCCGTGCGGACAGCCCTGAAGTTAATTATTAAGACAGCAAAAGATGCACGAAAAGCTCCGTGCATCCTTCGCTGTTATTTTATTTAGGGGAATCTGTTTATTCCTTGTTTTTTGCATCACTGACTATATGATAGTACGAATTTGACGTTATTTTATATACGAATACATAAAACAGTGCAAATATAACAAAGCTTAACGCCGTTACGAAAATAAGAAGCGGTGTATTGCTTATCTTAAAGCAAATCAGCATTTTCTGTATGAACGGAAACGCAAATATGAGATGACAGCCCGCAAAAATCAACGGCAAAAAGAACACCGTAAGAAGCTGTGAATTTATGCTTTTGCGTATCTCCTTCTTTGTCATGCCTACCTTCTGCATAATATCAAACCTTGACTGATCCTCATAGCCCTCCGATACCTGCTTATAATATATAATCAGAACCGCACCGAAAAGGAATACAACGCTGAGTGCAATACCTATACTGAAAAGACCTGCACAAAGCGAGAATATATCCCCTCTATTGCTCGCACGGCTTGCGGCTTCGTCAAAATCTATAAGTTCACTATAAAGGGAATTTTTTGTGCAATATTCAGATATACTTTCCTCTATATTTTTCGATAATTCAATCTGAGCATCCTCATCAAGACCTGTGTCAAAAAAATAATCCCAATAATATGTCATCATCGAATTTCCGCTGCTCAGCTTCATATCTTTCAGTCCGACAATGGCCTCCTTAATATTCGGTACGACTATAACTCCTACAGATACCACTTGATCCAGCCCCTGCATATGGCTTGAAAACATACTGTCCTTAGTTTTAATTTTGAAAGTATTTCCTCCCCGGAAAGATATACGGTCATAATCATAAGACTTGTCGCTGAAAAACAATGCTTCGTCCTGCTTTAGCGTTTCATTACTTCCCATCATGCGGTTATAATCACTCAGGTTCATAAACTGAAAGCTTATCAGGTCGGAATAGGATATACCCGTTCTGTTCACTCTTTCCGAATCCACCTCAACAGTATCTCCGACAGTCAGACCCGTTATAAAGGCACAACGGAATTCATATATATTATCGGTTTTTGCACCCTCATTTTTTACTGTCTTGGAAATTTCTTTCTTAATGGGCTCTATTATATCATCACTCAGTCCGTCAACGCTGTTAGTGGAAACGGAAACATTTATTTCACGGGGATAGCTTACATTCACAATATCCTCATTACCGAAGTACAGACATGATGTCATGGCAACCGTAACCAATACCATTGTTGCAAGTATGCATATTGAAGCCAGACCTGCACCGTTTCTTTTCATTCTGTATGCCATTGATGAAACGGATACAAAATGATTGGACTTATAATAATATTTCTTGTTTTTCTTCAATAGCCTGCAAAATACAACCGAACCCGATATCATTATCAGATATGTTGCAATAATTACAATAATAACTGCAATAACAAATTCATTCAGTGCCTGTATGGGATTGTCTATCGTAACAGCCGCATAATATGACATTCCAAGCAGAACAAGTCCGATAATTGCAAAGATAATATTACCTTTTGGCGGCTTTTCACCCACATTTTCGCTTTTCAGAAGTGAAATTGAATTGAGGAATTTAACACGCCCGACAGAGCTAAGAAATAGTATTACAAACAGTATCCCGAATACTTCAACCGTATTAAGAATTGCATTCGGGAAAATTTGAAAATCATAGGATAAATCCCCTCCAAGCATATTCATCATGCACAGTTCCGCCGCTTTATAGAAAACTATACTGAGCAGAATACCTGCACCAAGCGATATTACCGCTGTTATAAGAGTTTCCCAAAATAAGATACGGGCAATATTTTTCTTTTCCATTCCGAGAATATTATAAAGACCGAATTCCTTTTTTCTTCTGCGGATAATAAAGGAGTAGGTATAAAACAGGAATATAAAGGCAAACACCGC
The DNA here is from genome assembly GCA_947589365.1 of uncultured Clostridia bacterium. Classification (GTDB taxonomy): domain Bacteria; phylum Bacillota; class Clostridia; order Oscillospirales; family Acutalibacteraceae; genus UBA1213. The sequence continues at coordinate 7,757 of CANQAJ010000066.1, forward strand.
AATAACCCATTTGCCGAAATTCATTATTATCTTTACAAATTCCCTGCCCCTCTCGACATACAGAAGCTCGTCCTCGCTGAGCGTACTTACAATATTATGCATCATTACAATGCCTATACAGGTAAGAATATACGGAAAATATATTTTTCTGTTCTTTTTTATGCTCTGAAAGGCAAGACCCGGATAAAATGATTTTTTCATTTTCTATCACCGCCCGTCGCAAGGAGTGTAAGCGTATCGGATATCTTCTGATAGAATTTCTGACTGCTGTCCTCTCCCTTATACATTTGGTGGAATACCTCTCCGTCTTTTATGAACAGCACACGTCCCGCCGTGCTTGCCGCTTTTACTGAATGAGTCACCATAAGTATAGTCTGACCCTGCCTGTTAATTTCACCAAAAAGCCTCAGCAGCTCGTCCGATGACCTTGAATCAAGTGCACCTGTCGGTTCGTCCGCAAGTATAATCTTAGGCTCGGTTATAAGTGCCCTTGCAACGGCTGCTCTTTGCTTTTGTCCTCCCGATACCTCATACGGATATTTTTTAAGCAGCCCGTCTATTTCAAGCCTTTCCGCAATCGGCATAAGTCTTTGGTGCATTTCCTTATAATCCGTCCCTGCAAGCACAAGCGGAAGATAGATATTATCCTCCAATGTAAAGGTATCAAGAAGATTAAATTCCTGAAAGACAAAGCCGAGATTATCTCTTCTGAATTTCGTAACAGCTGATTCTTTAAGCTTTGAAAAATCCTTACCGTCAAGTATGATTTTTCCGCCTGTCGGTTTATCAAGTGCGGCAAGGATATTGAGAAGTGTGGTTTTTCCCGAGCCGGACTCGCCCATTATAGCCACATATTCCCCTCTTTCAACCTTAAAATTAACATTTTTGAGTGCCTCTACCTTATTTCCGCCAAAACGTGTGGTATATGTCTTTTTAAGACCGTCAACCTCCAAAAGCTCCGATGCGGTATCTTTGCTTTCAATGTTGAGTTTGTATGATGACATTTCTATCTTCTCCTTTCTTATGCTATAATTCTATCAGAAAAGGGAAATGTACGCCATTGAATCGGCTTACATTTCCCTCTTGATTTCTTACATTTATGTCACACGCTTAAGCCTGCCCATATCAAGCATTACCGTTGTTCCCTTATTTATCTCCGACTGCACCGTTATTTTTATACCTAAATTATCGCATATTCTCCTGCAAAGATAAAGTCCTATGCCGCTTGAATGTTTTTCGATTCTTCCGATATTTCCCGTGTATCCCTTTTCAAATATCCGGGGTAAATCTTCCGGTGCAATTCCCATACCGCTGTCTTCTATACAAAGTATCTTCGGCTCTTTCATATACATCCTTATCCCGCCCTGTCGGGTATATTTAAGTGCATTGGACAGAACCTGCTCAATAACAAACGAAAGCCATTTTTCATCCGTCACTGTTTTTTCACTTGTCGGGGTAAAATCAATGCTCAGATGTTTGTCGATAAATTCGGAGGCAAATTTTTTAATACATCTGCGGATTATATCATCAATCTCACATTCTCTGAAAACATAATCACTGCTGTCGCTGTCAAGTCTGAGGTAGGTCAGCACCATTTCAACATACTGTTCTATTCTGAACAGATCGCCCGATATACGTCTTGAAAATTCGCTGTCCTCATTTTGCAGGGTAAGCCGCATGGAAGCAATAGGTGTTTTTATCTGATGCACCCATAGGGTATAGTATTCAATTACATCATTATATTTTTTTCGGGATACGGATTCAAGTTGTGTTATTTCATTTTTAAGAACGGATATTATTTCGGTATACTGCTCCTCTCCCACACTTTCCGGCTGCGGAAAATCCTCAATTATGGTTTCCGTAAATTTTTTCAGGTCTTCAAGCTTTTTATACCTTTGTCTTGTTCGTATATAATCATATATTACAACAACCGCTGTCATCAGCAAGCATAACACAAAAGGATACAGAACCGCTTCAATGGGGAGGTGATACAGAGCAAAAACCGCAATAAACACTGCACAGAATAATAAACAGCAAAGTATCAGCCTTTTATGATATTTCAGATATGACAGAAAAAGCTTCATATATCCCCCTGTTTTACAATATACCCCACTCCGAATTTTGTCTGAATAAAATCCTCAAGTCCTGCACCGTCAAGCTTTTTCCTCAGACGGTTTATATTTACCGTCAAAGTATTGTCATCTATAAAGCTATCACTTTCCCACAGCTTCTCCATAAGCCTTTCTCGGCTGACTACCTTTCCCTTATTTTGCATAAGGCACAAAAGTATTTTATATTCGTTTTTTGTAAGGGGTATTTTTTCCCCGCCGAAGCTTAAGGAATTATCCCCCGTATCAAGAATTGCTCCCTTATGCTCAATCAAAGGAACACTCCCGGCAAAATCATAGGTTCTTCTGAGAAGTGCCTGTATTTTAGCCATAAGCACACTATGGTCAAACGGCTTTGCTATAAAATCATCAGCACCCATGTTCACAGCCATAACGATATTCATATTATCCGCCGCAGACGAAATAAATATTATAGGAACAGAGGATATTCTGCGTATTTCCGAACACCAATGATATCCGTTAAAAAAAGGCAGTGATATATCCATAAGGACAATATGCGGCTGAAAATGTGCAAAGTCACTGAGAATATCTCTGAAATTTTCCGATATATATACCTCAAAATCCCACAATTCCGCCTGCTCCTTAATCGCACAGGCAATTCCACAATCATCCTCAACAATCATAAGTCTATACACAAAACCACCTCCTGAGTCGTATAAGCGTCAGTGTTCTTTTAACAAAACTTGTTGTTTGCTTTTCCGGACGATAGTTCGTTTTGTCGGCGAAGTGTCGCCGAGGTCAGATATGATGATTAATTATAAGGGGTCGCCCTCTCGCAGGGCGACCCCTCTTTAAAAACAGCCCACCGGGCTGTTTTTAAATTCACCCCTTGCCCAGGCGTGAAAGCAAGAGATTTCGCCGGCGGCGTGCCGCCGCTGTCAATCCGTAATTATTTTACTCAGGCAAATTAGTCTATGGCTCGACCACATATTTACTCGATGAACAAGAGATGAGTTTGTCATTTATAGATGCGGAGCGGCTCGCAGAGCCGCTCTCGACACTCACTTACGCACACCGACAGGCAGACTAATTATCGCGGAAACAGACTGCCCTTCATCATAAACAAAGCGAACGCAGTGAGCGACCCCGCGAACATGACAGCGGCGGCACGCCGCATTAGCTTGCTGACTGGCTTGCTGTATAGGATTTTACTATGTCTATGGTTCTCTGAACAGTGTATCTTGATATGCAGGCATCATTCATCTCATACTTGAGCTTCTTTTCCTCACTGTCAACATACTTTTCAAATTCATCATCCTTCATCTTGTGACGAATTGTATCCGCTGTTACCGTGGTATTCTCGGAGGTTCCGTCAATAAGTGCTTTCGCCTCCTCGGAAATTGAGCCTTTGTATACGAGATAATGTGTATCATCAATTGTCTTTACTGTCGCTTTTTTATCACCAAGATCTTCGATTATCTTCTGCAAATCTTCAGGAACGTTGGCATCACTCATAATTGTCGTTGCTTTGACACTCGGAGAAGTCTCTACTTCAAAATCTTCCTTATACTCCGTATCTATGTCGTCCGTAGTCTTGCCTTCGTTAAGCTCCTTTGCATATTTTGCAAAATCAGTTATAACCTTGTCCTTTGTTTCATCGTCCACATCCGTTTCGTTGCCGTCTTCGTCCGTTGTTTTGAATGAGTACGGGATATAATAATAGCTTGTATAATTTTCGGTAAAATACTTGCTTATTTCATCATCGGCAATTTCCTTTGAACCGCCCTTGCCGTATATAAAATCAAAAAGCTGCTCATAACGCAAATTATACGTTCCGTAGATATCCGTAAATGTATCTGCGGAAATGCCAAGCTGTTCATATATTCCCATATATCCCGAATCAAAGAATGACTGATAATTATCCTTCATTGTCTTGATTTCGTCCTTGTCAGCCTTAAGCTTGTTATCATTACAAAGCTTCTCGACTGTCAGATATTCTATAGCCTTTTCCTTTGCATTGTCATATATCCAGTCAAGTGCATCCTTTTTCTCAATCTTCTTATTTGTTATATCATCTTTGGTTATGTCAAAGCTGCTGTCGGAATCCTCATCAATCTTATCAATGGCATCATTGAGTGCGGCATAGGTATAATATATCCATCCGCCGTTTGTAAAAGTCTTGTTTTTGGTCTTAAAGCTCCATGACGTATCGGAACAGCCTGATGCCGAGATAAGCATTGCTGCCGTACCGATAACGGCAACAGGTTTTACAAAATTCTTTATTTTCATTTTCATTTCTTCCTTTCAACCGATTATAGGCATATACCGTTATTATACACCAATTTACCTATAAAGTCCATAAAAATTTTATATTCATCAATATTTTTTCTGAAATCACACAGAATATGCCGTCAAAGCCATATTATAACTTTGACGGCATAAAGAATTATACTGTTACTTTACTACCTTGATTGTACATTTTGCTGTTTTTCCGTTTGAGGTTTTTACGGTTATTACCGCAGTACCTATGCCCTTTGCCGTTATTTTTCCGTTTTTAACGGTTGCAACCTTACTGTTATTTGTTGACCATGTAACGGTATTTATAACATTTTTAGTAGGATTAACCGTTGCCTTAAGCGTAAGTGTCTTGCCTTTTTTGAGTGTTGCGGATGTCTTATTGACCTTAACGCTTGTCGGAAGATTTTTAACTGTCACTCTGCAAGTTGCCTTTTTATTGTTGGCTGTTTTAACAGTTATTGTTGCCGTACCTACTCCTTTTGCGGTAATCTTTCCGTTTGATACGGTTGCAACTTTTTTGTTTGAGCTTGTCCATGTAACCTTTTTATTTGAGGCATTTGACGGATTTACTGTTGCTTTGAGTGT
>CANQAJ010000067.1 GCA_947589365.1 uncultured Clostridia bacterium
CAAAACTGCGAACATGGGGGCGGCGACTCGCCGCCCGCCGCTGTCAGTTCGTAATTAGTTTTTTTAGGTCAATTAATCTATGGCTCGACCATAAATTTACTCGATGAACAAGCGGCGTGCCGCCGCTGTCAGTTCGTAATTAGTTTTTTTAGGTCAATTAATTCATGGCTCGACCATAAATTTACTCGATGAACAAGAGATGAGTTTGTTATTTGCGGATGCGGAAAGCCTCGTAAGAGGCTTTCACGACACTTTCTACCGTATTCCGACAGGCAAACTACCGCCGCGTGAACGCACATACCGTCAATAAATCAGAGCGAACGCAGTGAGCGAGGACGCGACTTGCCTGCGGGGGCTCCCCGCTTGCGGAGCGGCTCTGTGGAGCCGCTGCCGCTTAATAGTTAGTCAGGTTGTAGTATAGCTGCTCGTATCTTTTGGCGGAACGACTCCATGAATAATCCATGTTCATACCACGCTCCGCTATCTCATACCAACGGTCACGCTGAGTAAAGTAAACTGTCTTTGCATAATTAATTGAATCCATCATCTCATCAGCATTGTAATTCGCAAATGAGAAGCCTGTGCCTGTGTTGTCATACCAGTTGTACGGCTGAACAGTATCACGAAGTCCGCCTGTTTCACGAACGATCGGAACAGTACCGTAACGCAATGATATAAGCTGTGTAAGACCGCACGGCTCAAAACGTGACGGCATAAGCATGGCATCCGCCGCCGCATAAAGTTTATGTGCCCTGTTATCCGAATAGTATATATTGGCTGATACTCTGTCAGGATATCTTGATTGGTAATATCTAAAGCTGTTTTCATATTGAGGATCGCCTGTGCCGATAATAACAAACTGTGTATGCTCGTCAACAATTCTTTCGATTGAATAATTTACAAGGTCAATACCTTTTTGATCGGTAAGACGAGAAATTATCGCTATCATGAATTTATTGTCGTCAACCGGAAGCCCAAGCTCCTGCTGCAAGCCCCTCTTGTTAAGAACCTTCTTCTCCGGAAGCGTATCTGCGGTATAATGCTCGTATATCTGAATATCCTGAGCAGGATTATATACATTATAATCTATGCCGTTTACTATTCCACACAAAGAATGGTTCTTGCTTCTCATAAGACCATCTAAGCCCTCACCGTAATACGGCATTTGAATTTCACCGGCATAAGTATCACTTACGGTCGTCACGTAATCAGAGAAAACAATACCTACCTTTAGCATATTTCCGTCTTTGTAGTATTCCATATTCTGAGATGTGAAAACATATTCCGGAAAAGCCGTCAGATAACGGAAAAGCTTGAGATCCCATATACCTTGGAATTTAAGATTATGTATTGTCATAATGGTTTTGATACCCCAGAAAAATCCGTTATCCTTGAAAAGCGTCCTGAGAAATACGGGAACAAGGGCAGCCTGCCAGTCATGACAGTGTATAATGTCGGGTTTGAAATCAATTACGGGAAGTATGGCGAGAGCAGCCTTGCTGAAGTAGGTGAATTTCTCAATATCCCACTTGATGTCACCGTATGGGCTGTCACCGCCGAAATAGCCCTCATTATCAATGAAATAATATTTTATTCCCTCATGCTCATACATCATTATTCCGACATATTTATGTTCCTGTATATAACCGAGATCCATATAGAAGCTCGTGATATACCGGAAGTGCTGTCTGTATTCCCACGGAATACACATATATTTTGGAACAACAACCCTCACATCAAACTCATCCTTATTAATCATCTTGGGAAGTGCGCCGACAACATCTGCAAGTCCGCCCGTCTTTACAAACGGGTAACATTCTGACGCCACAAACAATATATTTCTCATACACATCCTCCTTAAAAATACAAAAGCTCACAGGTAAAAAACATAAGCTTTCTCAAAATATAATATAATTATAATCTAAATTTACGAAATATTCAATACATTTTTTTAATATTACAGATGGTTTTTTGTTTATATTTTCTGCCGGACGGGATTTTTGACTAAACATACCGGAATAAATTGAAAGTGTGGTACGTATAAAGCTTACTGATTATTCCATTTTGTGATAAATGCTTAAATTTTGCTTTTGTTTTTCATTCAACAAATTATTTTTTACTAAAGATTATTGACAATCATTGGACATTGTGATAGTATATTTGCGAATGGAACAGGTTTCGAGTAACTCTAATGTATGTATTTTATATTTTTTAATCACAATACACAGGAGGAAGAATTATGATTCGGTATAATAAAAATTATGAAAAAATCATAGCGGTAATGCTTGCAGTGTTACTGTTTGTCAGTTGTTTAATGAATTTAACATCCACAAGTGTAGAGGCAACACAGAGTTCGGAAAAATTTAATAAAAACTATAAACTCACAGGAAATTATGTTGATGACATTGTCGAAGTAGCTAAGGCACAAAATGGTATGGAACAATGGCAATTGGGATATAGTGAAGGTGAGGCGTGGTGTGCAGATTTTGTTACGGATTGTGCACGTTATACAGGTATGCCTGACTCAACAATACCATATAATGCAGCAGACAGAGGTATTGTTTGGAATCTATATCAAAGAATGATTAACAATTGCGGTGCTGAAATAGTATCATCCCCACAAAAAGGAGATTTTGTTTTCTATTTTGATGGTACATACTGGTCTCATGTCACCTTAATGATTGATGGAGTAAATTGTATAGGTGGTAATCAATATTATCCGACAAATAGGTCACATGTCAGTATAATGAAATATAATCAGAATTGGTATCCTGAATCATCAAAACCGAGTGGAGCATATTGGGTATTTGTAAGACCAAACTATTCTGCTGCATCACACCATACTCATAATTACAACCAATATGTCTACTACTGGAAAGCACACCCGCATTTTAAGTGTTACAAATGCAGCTGCGGCGATGTAAAGGAAAACAGAAATGAAACTGTACCGTTGAGTACTTGTTCATCATGTCTTTCTGATTATAAAGCTGTTCTTAAAACCGATAAGATGATTTATCAACCCGGAGATACTGTTAATATATCGTGGAACAAGATACCAAATGCCACACACTACAATCTGTGGTTATATAAGATGAATGATGATAATAGCGTAAGTCTGATATCAAGAAATGATTTACTCACCGATACTGAGTTTTCATTTTATAACCTGCCGGCAGGAAAATATTATACATCTTTCAATACGTATAATCGAAATTATTGGATGCAGGATAATTCGGATTGGTTTCATTCTGAATCTGACAGGGTGATAATTGAGGTGGCAACTCCCTCAAACTTTGGGGACGAATTTAGAGCTGAAATTGTTTATAATAAAAATAATGAAATGGCTTTAGCCAATATAAACGGTAATGTTGAAATCCAAAAAAGAGATGCAGAAGATTTGAGCAAGGTTTGGGATTTTAAAAGGCAGACTGACGGCTCATATGTTATTACAAGTTGTTATGACGGCAAGGTCATTGACGTGAGCAATGCTAAGGATGAAAATAAAACAAATATTTGGTTATACGAATTTAACGGGAGTTTTGCACAGAAATGGTATATTTTCGGAAATCCGGACAGTTTCATAATGAGGTCGGGTTGTTCGAGAACTCGTGTACTTGATGTAAACGGAGCAAATACCTCAAGTGGTTCAAATGTTTCATTGTATGACTCAAATGGTACAGCCGCACAAATTTTCTCAATCGTAACCTTGGAAAATAACAGAATCGTTGGCGATGCCAACAACGATGGTGAAGTGAATATAGCAGATGCACTCGTAATATCTCGTTATGATGCGGGAATAATAAGTATGGACAAAAATAGGCTTGCCGTTTCAGATGTGAATAGGGATGGAGAAGTCAACATAGCTGACGCATTGATGATTTCACGACTGGATGCTGGTATAATCAATTCTTTTGATCTGCCAAATACATGAATGTACACATATTAATCTAAAATTGTTGAATGGGGCTTTTATGGGATAAGAAATGCCATAAAGCCCTAATTTTTTGCATAATAATTTTAGAGATAATGCATCACTATTGGAAGAATTATGTATATAAAGTTTATTTATATTCCATTTTGTGATAAATGCTTAAATTTTGCTTTAATTTTCTACATATAAATATTTACTTTTTACATTTTTTCGCTTTACAGAAAGAAAAAAAAGTGTTAAAATGTAAAAGGTACGTTGCGAATGTACCACTGCCTACTTAATTAACTTTTTTAAGTAATTTTATTATATAAGGAGGATTTTTAAATGGCAAGAAAAATGAAAACCATGGACGGTAATAATGCCGCTGCTCATGTAGCTTATGCATTTACTGAAGTTGCGGGCATATATCCGATAACACCGTCCAGCCCTATGGCAGACTATGTTGATCAGTGGTCGGCTCAGGGACTCAAAAACATCTTCGGCACAACAGTACACGTTTCCGAAATGCAGTCGGAGGCAGGTGCTGCCGGTACGGTTCACGGATCACTTAACGCAGGTGCTCTTACAACAACTTTTACGGCTTCACAAGGTCTTCTTCTTATGATTCCGAATATGTATAAGATTGCCGGTGAGCTTCTTCCGGGTGTATTCCATGTTTCCGCTCGTTGTGTAGCTTCACACGCACTTAATATCTTCGGCGACCATTCGGACGTTTATGCCTGTCGTCAGACCGGTTTCGCAATGCTCGCAGAAACAAATACTCAGGAAGTTATGGATCTTGCTCCTGTTGCACATCTTGCAGCTATAGAGGGAAGAGTTCCGTTTATTAACTTCTTTGACGGCTTCAGAACCTCTCACGAGATCCAAAAGATTGAAATTTGGGATTATGAAGACCTTAAAGAAATGTGCGATATGGATGCAGTTGACGCATTCAGAAAGAGAGCACTTAATCCTGAACATCCCGTAATGCGTGGTTCACACGAAAACGGCGATATCTTCTTCCAGCACAGAGAGGCTTGCAACAAATATTATGACGCTGTTCCGGAAATCGTTGAAAAATATATGGGTAAGATCAACGAAAAACTCGGTACAGATTATAAACTCTTCAATTACTACGGTGCAGAGGATGCCGAGCGTGTAATTATCGCTATGGGTTCTATAAATGACGTTATTGAAGAAGTTATTGACTATATGAATGCTAACGGCGAAAAGGTCGGCGTTGTTAAAGTAAGACTTTATCGTCCGTTCAGAGCAGATAAACTCGTTGAAGCTATTCCTGCAACCGTTAAGAAAATTGCAGTTCTTGACAGAACAAAAGAACCCGGTGCTCTTGGCGAGCCTCTTTATCTTGATGTTGTTGCAGCTCTTGCAGCTCAGGGAAAAACGGGTATCAAGGTTATCGGCGGCCGTTACGGTCTTGGCTCAAAGGATACTCCTCCTTCAAGCGTATTTGCTGTATATGATGAGCTTGCAAAAGACGAGCCGAAGGCTCAGTTTACTATCGGTATCAACGATGACGTTACAAATCTTTCACTTGAAGAAAAGCCCGCTCCGAATACGGCAGCAGAGGGAACAATCGAGTGCAAGTTCTGGGGTCTCGGCGGTGACGGTACTGTTGGTGCAAACAAGAACTCCATTAAGATTATCGGTGACTATACACAGAAATATGTACAGGCTTATTTCCAGTATGACTCAAAGAAAACAGGCGGTGTTACAATTTCTCACCTTCGTTTCGGAGACAAGCCTATAAAGAGTCCGTACTATATAAACAAGGCTGACTTTGTTGCCTGCCATAACCCGTCATATATCCTCAAGGGCTATAAGATGGTACAGGATGTTAAGCCGGGCGGCGTATTCCTTATAAACTGCCAGTGGACTCCCGAGGAGCTTGATAAGCACCTTAATGCTGAAACAAAGCAGTATATAGCAAACAATAATATTCAGCTTTATACAGTAAACGCTATTGACCTTGCTGAGCAGATCGGTATGGGCAAGCGTACAAATACTATACTTCAGGCTGCATTCTTTGCTCTTGCACAGGTTATGCCTATTGACGAGGCAGTACAGCACATGAAAGACGCTGCTACAAAATCTTACCTTAAGAAAGGTCAGGAAATCGTTGACATGAACCATAAGGCTATTGATGCCGGTGTAAATGCATTTGTTAAGATTGATGTTCCGGCAGATTGGGCATCAGCAACAGAGGAACAGTCGGAAACCACACTCAACGGTGCAGAAAAAACCGTAAAGATGGTTCAGAACATTCTTGAACCTGTTGACAAGATGGACGGTGACAGCCTGCCTGTATCTGCTTTTGTTGAGCATACTGACGGTACGTTCGAGCTTGGTGCATCTGCTTATGAGAAGCGTGGAGTTGCTGTTATGGTTCCCGAATGGAACGAAGCAACTTGTGCTAAATGTAATAAATGTTCATTTGTATGTCCTCATGCTACAATCCGTCCGTTCGCTATGACGGAGGAAGAGGCAGCAGCAGCTCCCGAAGCAACAAAAATTGCTCCGAAGCCTGTTGTTAAGACAGAATACAAATATACTCTTGCAATATCTCCGATGGATTGTATGGGATGTTCGGTTTGCGTAGGTGTATGTCCGACAAAATCACTTAAAATGGTTCCTCGTGAAACTCAGGATGCACAGCAGGAAGTATTTGATTATTGTGTTGCTAATGTAACAGAGAAACCCGAAACCACAAATACGGCTACGGTTATCGGCAGCCAGTACAAGAAGCCGCTCCTTGAGTTCTCAGGCTCATGTGCAGGCTGTGCAGAAACATCCTATGCACGTCTTGTTACACAGCTTTTCGGTGACAGAATGTATATCTCCAATGCTACAGGATGTTCTTCAATTTGGGGCGGTCCTGCTGCTACATCACCGTACACGGTTACTGCCGATGGTCACGGTCCTGCATGGGCGAACTCACTCTTTGAGGATAATGCAGAACACGGCTACGGTATGTACCTCGGACAGAAAGCTATCCGTGACAGACTTATAGCTGATCTTGAGCAGATTGCTGCCAAAGATAAGGCTCCCGAGTCTGTAAAGGCTGCCATTGCAGAGTTCCTTGCTACAAAGGATAACGGCGAGAAGAACGGTGCTGCTGCAAAAGCGGTTGTTGAGGAGCTTGAAAAGCTTGACTGTGATTGTCCGACGAGAAAGGATGTTCTTGAAAATAAGGAATTCCTCGCTAAGAAGTCCATATGGATATTCGGCGGCGACGGTTGGGCATATGATATCGGCTTCGGCGGTCTTGATCATGTACTTGCAGCAGGCGAGGATGTAAACATCATGGTATTTGATACAGAGGTTTACTCCAACACAGGCGGACAGGCATCAAAGGCTTCACAGATAGGTCAGGTTGCACAGTTTGCCGCAGCAGGTAAGGCTATAGCTAAGAAGTCACTTGCAGATATCGCTATGAGCTACGGTTATGTATATGTTGCACAGATCGCAATGGGTGCCGATCAGAATCAGACCCTCAAGGCTATCAGAGAGGCTGAGGCTTATCCGGGACCGTCACTCATCATCGGTTATGCACCCTGTGAGATGCACTCAATCAAGGGCGGCATGAAGAATTGTCAGGCTGAGATGAAAAAGGCTGTTGACTGCGGTTACTGGAATATGTTCAGATACAATCCGCTTCTCAAGGCTGAGGGCAAGAATCCGTTTACGCTTGACAGCAAGCCTCCGAAGGAGAGCTATCGTGACTTTATCCTCGGCGAGGCACGTTACAGTGCACTCACACGTTCTTTCCCCGAAAGAGCAGAAGAACTCTTCAAGAAGGCAGAGGAGAAGTCAGTTGAAAGATATGAGGAGCTTAAGGAGCGTTCCGGTAGCTGATTTAACATCAATTGATACACTAAAACAGCGGCAGTCGGTTTGGCTGTCGCTGTTTTTAGTACTTTTTTGCGGTGGTGTGGGGTACTATAATACCAATTATACTCATTTTGAACACCACCGAAAAGGTGTATAAGTTTGATTTGATACTGAACGAATAATGTTTTCGTCACATATACAATTCGCATAACACGTATACTTCATTTAAGTAAGCCAACCTTGAACATGACAAAGGGGACGCCCTCTCGCATGGCGTCCCCTCTTGAAAAACAGTCCACCGGACTGTTTTTCAATTCACCCCTTGCCCAGGCGTGAAGGATTGGAGTTTTCGCCGTCTGCGGACGGCGACCAGAGGCTCTGCCTCTGGACTCTGCAAGCCTTTTGAAAAAGGCTTGACCTAAAACTGCCGTTTTATTATCAACATTCTTACGGCGGAGCGGCTCGCAGAGCCGCTCACGACACTTTCTTACGCACACCGACAGGCAAACTAATTATCGCGAAAACAGACTACCCTCCACTATAAACAAAGCGAACGCAGTGAGCGATCCCGCGAACTGCCCGCGGGGGCATCCCCGCCGCGAATTGACAGCGGGGGCACCCCGCCGCGAATATGCCCGCGGGGGCGCCCCCGCCGCCCCGCTGTTAGTCGGCGTATTTGTTGTCGGTTTCGTTCCATGAGTACATCTTGCGGATCTCTGAGCCTACTTTCTCAAGCTGATGCTCAGCTTTGAGAGAACGCATAGCGTTGAAGTGCGCTCTGCCGTTCTTGTTCTCGGCAATCCACTTTGATGCAAATGTACCATCCTGAATTTCAGCAAGAACCTTCTTCATCTCAGCCTTTGTCTGATCTGTGATGATTCTCTTGCCTGTTTCATAATCACCGAACTCCGCTGTGTCGGAAATTGAATATCTCATCATAGAGAAACCGCCTGTGTATATAAGATCTACAATAAGCTTCATCTCATGAATGCACTCGAAATATGCGTTCTCGGGAGCATATCCTGCTTCAACAAGAGTTTCAAAACCTGCCTGCATAAGAGCTGTAACACCGCCGCAAAGAACAGCCTGCTCACCAAAGAGGTCGGTTTCTGTTTCAATTCTGAATGTTGTTTCCATAAGAGCAGCACGTGCAGCACCGATACCTGCACCGTAAGCAAGAGCAATGTCGAGTGCCTTGCCTGTGGCATCCTGATATACCGCAACAAGTGCAGGAGTACCCTTGCCCTCAACATACTCCGAACGTACTGTGTGACCGGGAGCTTTAGGAGCAATCATGAATACATCAACATTCTTCGGCGGAACGATCTGCTTGAAATGAATGTTAAAGCCGTGTGCAAAAGCAATAGCTTTGCCCTCTGTAAGATTGGGCTCGATATCATTTTTGAAGATATCAGCCTGCTTTTCGTCAGGTGTGAGAATCATTATTATGTCAGCCTTCTGAGTAGCTTCAGCGGTCGTGTAAACCTCAAAGCCGAGTTCCTTGACATGATCCCAACGTCTGCTTCCCTTGTACAGACCGATTATGACATTAACACCGCTGTCACGAAGGTTAAGGGCATGGGCATGACCCTGACTGCCGTAACCTATAATAGCGACTGTCTTGCCATTGAGGACATTGATGTCACAATCAGCATCGTAATAAATTTTTGGCATTTTAAAGACCTCCAAATAAAATTAATTAGATATGTACCCATTGGGTACGAAAGATATATGAAATCTGTTAGACCGTTATTTACGGGAGGTCGCTGAATCCTTTTCGATTGCGACAGTCCCTGTTCGGACGATCTCACGGATACCATATGGCCTGAGAAGATCAATCAGTGTTTCAAACGCTTCAAGCGTATCCGCAAATTGCAGCGTCATTGTATTGACGGAAACATCAACTATCCTTGCCCCCATAAGCTCTGATATTTTCATAATATCAAGCCTTTGCTTAGACGGGCAGCTTACCTTTATCAGTGAAAGTTCACGACTTATATATTCGCCCTCTTTATAGGTTCTTACCTTTATGACGGGAATTACTTTATTAAGCTGCTTTTCAAGCTGCTCAATAACATATTCGTCACCGTGGGCAACAATAGTCATTCTTGAAATATCGGGATCCTCCGTTATTCCCACTGCAAGACTGTCAATATTAAATGCTCTGCGTGAGAACAGCCCTGATACCTTTGAAAGCACACCGGGGTGATTTTCCACAAGAACAGAAAGTGTATATTTCATATCGGTGTACCTCCTTATCTTGATGAAGTCTTAGGATGAACATTGCATACCAGTACAAAAGGCTTATCGCTTTTGAGCATGGCTTTTGCATATTTCTCGGCTTCCTCGTTGCTTGATGCAAATGCCGAATCGATTCCGTAAGCCTTTGCTATTTCCGTAAAATCGGGAACCGTGTCAAGCTCCGTTATAGCATATCTGCTTCCGTAATGTACATCCTGAAGCTCATGTACCATTCCTAAAACGGTATTCCTCATGACAATTATTTTGATATTCAGCTTTTCCTGTGCTATTGTCGCAAGCTCATTCATGGACATCTGAAAAGCTCCGTCACCGCAGACGGCAACAACATCCCTTGACGGTCTTGCAAGCTTTGCTCCGACTGCCGCAGGAACGGAATATCCCATTGTACCCATACCGCCCGAGGTCAGGAAGCGACCGTCACGGATGCGGTAATTATTTGAACACCATATCTGATTCTGTCCTACATCTGCCGCCATAATAGCCTTTGGTCTGAGCATTGTTGACAGCTTTGCTATAAAGCTTTTAGGCTCAACATATCCTTCAAAAGTCTGAGGAACTGCGACATATTCCTCTTTCCACTTTTTTATCTGCTCCGTCCATTCCGCAGGTGCGGTATAATCAACCGACTTGAGCATCTGACCGAGTACGTTTTTCATATCTCCGACTATCGGTACAGTGGTTTTCATATTCTTGCCTATCTCGGCAGGATCTATATCAATATGTATAACATTCGCACGTTCAACGACCTGATCGGGAGAAGCAACTGCTCTGTCACCGACCCTTGCACCGCAAAGTATGATAAGATCGGCATTATGTATAGCGATATTTGCTGCTTTGACTCCGTGAGAGCCTATCATTCCCACGTAAAGGGGATCGTCTGACGGCATTACGCCTATACCCATCATCGTGGAAATTACGGGTATGCCGGTAACCTCGGAAAATTCACGCAGTTTAGGCTTAGCCCCCGATGTGAGAACTCCGCCGCCGGCACATATTATCGGACGTTTCGACTCCTTTATCATTTCAAGTGCTCTTTTCACCTGCATGGGGTGTCCCTGAACACTCGGCTTATATCCTATTATATTTACCTTTTCGGGATAAACAAATTCCTCAACGGTACCTTGCTGTATATCTACGGGAACATCTATAAGAACAGGTCCCGGTCTGCCGGTTGAAGCTATATGAAATGCCTCTTTGAATACTCTCGGGAGATCTGCGGTATTTTTTACAAGGTAGCTGTGTTTGACAAATGATTCGCAGGCACCCGTAATATCCGCCTCCTGAAAAACATCACGACCGAGGACATCGCTTTTGACCTGTCCGGTTATGCATACAAGCGGTATAGAATCCATATATGCGGTTGCAATACCGGTAATGAGATTAAGTGCACCGGGACCCGAGGTTGCCACACAGACACCTACACGGGAAACAGCCCTTGCATAGCCGCTTGCGGAATGTGCGGCATTCTGTTCCTGTCTGACAAGAACGGCTTTTATATCTGTACGATAAAGCTCGTCAAAGAAAGGACAGATGACCGCACCCGGATACCCGAATACGACACGAACTCCCTCCTCCTGAAGACATTTTACCATAATCTCTGCACCGCTTATCATATCATCACTCCATAAAATCCAATTGTCCTAATTATACCATTATAAAAAATGAGTGTCAAGCAAATTAGAGAAATATTTTTACATTTATAAACCAAATACCCTATTGTTTTGCAAAATTTCTAAAAGCCCTGCCTGTTTATAAGCAGAGCTTTTAAATCCGGCGTCTTTGCTATAACCGGACTGACGGTATTATGCCTGTAAATAATAATTTTTCACGAAATTTTTGTACACCCTTTTGAAATCCGCTATATGAGTTCTCCCGATCAATGCTTTTTCCCCGTTTATAAGCACAACCTCATTACCGCTGACTGAGGATATGCAATACATATTGACTGCGTATGATCTATGTATGCGATAAAAACAATGTCGCGGCAGCAACTCAAACACTCTTGAAATCGTTTTTGAGCTTTTGAAAACCCTATCTCTCGTCCGGACAATACAATTTTTTCCGTCACCTTCCAGGTAGAGTATGCTTTCTGAATTTACGGTTTTTTGTTCGCCGTTTTCAATTATTATTATCGGGTTAAGCAGATGCTGCTGCATCAGATAGCTGTCCATTGCGGAAATAAGCTTATCTTTATCAACAGGCTTGACAAAAAACCGGAACGGCTGAACCTCAAACGAGTCAAATACAAACTGAGGATAGCTCGTAACAAATACAATACTGCAAATGCAGTTTTTAAGACGTATTTTCCTTGCAGCCTCAAGTCCGTCGATACCCGGCATCTGATAATCAATAAATACCATATCAAATACAATATCTGAAGAAATCAGGCTGTCGCCGTCTTTAAATTCAAATATATCTATATGCAGTCGCTTTTCCCTTTTATATTCAACCAGAAATTCCGTCAGTTCATCTCTGAATTTCTTTTCATCGTCACAAATAGCTATTTGCATATGTCATTCCCCACAATCCGAATATATTGTACATTGATGGAATAATCCGCCCTGTTGAACTACAGATTCTTACGTATATAAAATTCTAAGATTATTATAATTTTTTTTATTTCCTTTGTCAACTTTTTTTAA
>CANQAJ010000068.1 GCA_947589365.1 uncultured Clostridia bacterium
AGACCCTTTGCACCTATTCCCCTTACATATTCGGTAAGTCTGTCAATTTCCTTTCTTGTATAGGTCTTGACTGCGTTTTTTGCAGTAATTCCCCGAACGGAACCGCCGCCCTCAATGGCATTTTTAAATACTGCAAAGCCGCTTCCGGCAACCTCTGTGCTGATATCAAAAATTTCCATACCGAACCGTGTGTCGGGCTTATCGGAACCGAATCTATCCATCACCTCATTATATGTATATCTCGGGAACGGTGTCGGGATATCAATATCAAGAACCTCCTTAAACAGACGTTTAATATATCCTTCGCCTATTTCAAGAATATCCTCCATATCAACAAAGGACATTTCAAGGTCTATCTGTGTAAACTCGGGCTGTCTGTCCGCACGGAGATCTTCATCACGGAAGCACCTTGCTATCTGCATATACCTGTCAAAACCGGCAACCATGCAAAGCTGCTTATACATCTGCGGCGACTGCGGCAATGCATAGAAAGATCCTTTATGTATTCTTGACGGCACAAGGAAATCCCTTGCTCCCTCGGGGGTGGATTTTATAAGCATTGGCGTTTCTATTTCTATAAAGCCGTTTTCATCAAAATAATCTCTTGTCACCTTTGCAACCTTATGGCGGAAAATAAGATTTTTCTGAAGCTCGGGTCTGCGGAGGTCAAGATATCTGTATTTCAGGCGATTAAGCTCCGAAGTCTTGCAGTCATCAACTATTTCAAACGGAGGTGTTTCGCTCTCTCCGAGTATTCTCAGCTCCGTTACCTCAATTTCAATATCACCCGTGGGGATTTTTTTATTTTTGCTGCTTCTTTCCCTGACCTCGCCCACAGCCGCAAGAACATACTCGGAATGTACCATGGAAGCCTTTTCAAATACCTGCCTGTCGGTATTTTCGTCAAAAGCGAGCTGAACAATGCCGGTTCTGTCCCTAAGTTCAATAAATATAAGATTTTGCCCGAGGTCACGAACGTGCTGAACCCAGCCGCATACCGTAACCGTTTTTCCGATATTTTCCGAACGCAGCTCACCGCAATAGCTGCTGCGTTTAAGTCCTGTCATAAATTCTGCCATTCCCATTACCCCTCTGTATCAAGTCCCAATTTTTCCATAAGACTGTCCTGTGATCCGTTTACATAGAAAGAGAAAAATGCTTCATAAAATCCGTCATCAAGCGGAACCTCTCTCTTTGCACCTGTAAACATATTCTTTACAATTGCCTTATTTGCCGAAAGCTCGTCATCTCCGATTACCATGCTGTATTTTGCACCGATTTTATCCGCGTATTTCATCTGCGGCTTAAGCTTTCTTCCGACTATATCTCCCTCGGCGATAAGTGAGGAATTACGCACACCTTCAACTATCGAAAATGCCTTAAGCTTTGCTTCCTCGCTCAGACCTACCACATACAAATCACAGGTAAGCGGCTTTTCAGCCTCTATTCCCTGCTTATCAAGAAGTATCAGAAGTCTTTCCATACCCATACCGAAGCCGAGCGACGGAGTATGCTGTCCGCCAAGCTCCTCAATAAGACCGTCATATCTTCCGCCGCCGCATACCGTTCCTATCTCATCGGCAACAAATTCAAATACCGTGCGTGTATAATAATCAAGACCTCTTACTATTGTCGGATTTACAGCATATTTTATACCGGCAGCATCAAGGCAGCTTTTCACTCCGTCAAAATGCTCTTTGCAGTCGCCGCATATATAATCAAGCACCTTAGGTGCATCTTTTGCAATCTCCGAACATTCCTTTTCCTTGCAGTCAAGTATTCTCATGGGATTGCGTTCAAGCCTTGTTTTACAGGTGTCACAAAGACAATCCCTGTTTGTCTGAAAATATTCCCTGAGTGCCTGATGATATTTCGGGCGGCAATTCGGGCAGCCTATGGAATTTATTTCAAGACTGATATTTTTTACTCCAAGACGGTCAAAAATAGAATTTGCCGCACACATCACCTCGGCATCGGCGTACGGTGACGATGCCCCATATACTTCCATTCCGAACTGATGAAATTCTCTTTGTCTGCCGTAGTTTTTCTTTTCATAGCGATAGCAGGCAGTCAGATAATATACCTTTATCGGATATCCGTCATTATACAGACCATGCTCAAGCATTGCTCTTGCCGCCCCCGCCGTACCCTCGGGCTTAAGGGAAAGAGAATCTCCGCCCTTTGTTGTAAAGGTGTACATTTCTTTCTGTACGATATCGGTCGTATCACCTACCGAGCGGTTAAAAAGCTCGGTATGCTCAAACACGGGAGTGCGTATTTCCTTAAAGCCGTAGGATTGAGCCTGACCTCTCATTATTTCTTCGACAAACTGCCATTTATAGCTGTCCTCCGGGAGAATATCCTCTGCTCCGTAGACCTTATTTGTAATAAGCTTCACTTACATCTTCCTTTCAATTTTTCGTACTACTATATTATACATTATTATACCAAAAAATCAATGCCATTACGTTCCGTTTTATTGTATTTTATATCAAAAACTGCATAAAATCTTATAAGGATACAAATATTACATACAGATAAGGAGGAAAGAATATTGACAGGCAGGCTTGACAAAATAAGAAAACATATAACCCCGTTCTTAGATAAATGCGAAAGGGATAACATTACCGCAATAGCGGGACAATGTGCTTTCTTTCTCATACTTACTTTCTTCCCTCTTGCTATGTTTTCAATTTCGGTCTTACGGAATTTCAATATATCCGTTGAATCATTTGAGAATATACTTGATGAGGTTCTCAATGAAAAGGCAAGCGAATATGTTTCTGAAATAATCGTAAGCGTATCGGAAAATTCCTCGGGCATATCGGTAATTACACTGATTGTAACTCTATGGACATCGGCTCAGGGAATACACATAATAACAAACGGACTCAACCGCATACATGATACCTATGAAGACCGTAACTGGCTTTTGCTGCGGCTGAAATCCGTTTTGCTCACCATTCTTTTTTTCGCCATAGTTATACTGACCATGCTTATAATAATCCTCGGTACAACCCTGAATAATTTTTTGATTCCATATATACGCTGTCTGCCCGATATTATCGGTATAATATATAACCTGAGATATCCTGTATTCTATATTTACCTCAGCTTTCTTTTTGCCATTCTTTACAGCCGAGCTCCCAACATTGATAAGCCGCTAAGACGGGAATACGGGATCAAAAGTCAGTTTCCGGGGGCAATATTCTGTTCGAGTACATGGCTTTTACTTTCATTCGGGATATCTGTATATGTCGATGATTTCAACGGTTTTTCTATTTATGGAGGTCTTACAAAGCTTGCAATTCTGATGATGTGGATTTACCTGTGTCTTATCTGTTTTATGCTCGGTGCGGAGATAAATGTAATTTATCATAAGGAAATCATGAATTTCGGCTTCAAGAAAAAGCATTATCCGTCAAAAAATAAAACCGTCAGTTAAAACATCCCTGTATTATATTGCGAACCTTTAATTCATGGTTAATAAGATTCAGTACCTTTCGCTTATCACCGCTCCATTTCGGTGCAATAAGCTTTGATTTATCACCGTCACCTGTCAGCCTGTGTATTACCATATTTTCAGGCAGTATACCGATAATATCGCATACAAGGGTAATATATTCCTCCCGAGAAAGGGCATTAAATTCTGCGTTATCATACATCCGGGCAAGCTCCGTTCCCTCAAGGATATGCAGAAGCTGAAGCTTTATTCCGTCCGAGCCGCACTTAGCGATATATCTGGCGGTATCAAGCATATCCGATTGCGTTTCATGCGGCAGACCTATAATCATATGTGTTATGACCTCTGCCCCTGCAATATGCAGATTTTTAACCGCCTGTTCATATACCTCATTGGCATACCCCCTGTTGATAAGAGCGGCAGTTTTGTTATTTGCACTTTGCAGACCAAGCTCCACCCATACGGGCTTGATTTTCACAAGCTCGGAAATAAGCTTCAGTTTTTCGGGTTCAAGGCAATCCGGTCGTGTTGCTATATCAAGTACGGCTGTATCGTCACGCATTATAACAGGCATAAACAGACCTTTCAGATAATCAACGGGTGCATAGGTATTTGTATAAGACTGAAAATACGCTATGAATTTATCGCCGGCATATTTTTCGGAGATAAGTGATTTTGCATATTCTATCTGTTTGTCCGACCCGAGTAAATTTGAAGCCGAAAAATCCCCCGAGCCATCCGCACTGCAAAATATACATCCGCCATATGATATCTTTCCGTCACGGTTAGGACAGGTCATACCTCCGTCAAGGGAAAGCTTATACAGTTTTTGCCCGAATTTTTCTTTTAAATATGCATCAAGAGAATAATATCTTCTTCCGTTCCACATATAAATCACCCATGCCGCTGTTATACTGATTTAAAAATATAAAGCAACCGCCACACAGACACCGAAAAAGCCTGATGCGACAGCCGCTTTACCTTCATTTATTACTCCTCAGGGGAAAAATTTTCCTTGCCTACACCGCAAAGAGGACAGGTCCAATCGTCCGGAATATCCTCAAAGGGTGTGCCGGGAGCTATGCCGTTATCCGGATCACCGTCAATAGGCTCATATACATAGCCACAGACATTACATACGTATTTTGTCATAATTACCTCCTTTTTATACAGTCGCCTGAAATTATTTAAATTATATAATAAACTGCCATATAAGTCAATTATAAAATGGAAAAAATATGATATACTTCAGTTGCATTTTATCTGCATTGCTATTACCGTTATATCATCATCGTGTCCGTCACTTCTTCTTGCCACAGCCTCATCAATTATACAGTCTGCAAGCTGCTGCATACTTTTATCTTCCCACGACTGTATAATCCTCTCTATCCATTCCTCCCCCGTCGCAATCGCTCCGTCCGATACCATTACTATTATATCACCCTCCATAAGCTCATCCTCCGTATAAGTAAATTCCACCTGAGGAAGTATTCCCGCCGGCAATGACGGAGTTTCTACCCTGTACATATCGCCAAGCTTACGTATAAACGAAAGTGCCGCACCTGCCTTCATAAAATCGGTTTTTCCGCTGTATAAATCTATGGATACAACATCAAGTGTCGCAAGAGATTCATCACCTGATTTTACCAGCAATGCGGAATTGACAACTTTTAATGAGCAATCATATCCAAGTCCTGCTTTCAGCAGCTTTTCCATAATACTCGATGCCATTCCCCCGTCAACTGCCGCTCTCCCTCCGGTACCCATGCCGTCACTTATAATAGCAGTGAGCTTTCCTGTTCCGTCCGTGAAATATGTTATATGATCGCCGCAAAGTCTGCCGTCACCGCAGGTATGCTGACTTCCGGCTATTTCGACATCAAAGCACGGCCGCTCACACATCGTTATACGAAGACTTCCGAATGCGGATGTAAGACTCGGAGTATCAAAATTTCTTCCGCAAAGTCTTGACAACTCATGCACCATAAGTGCACGTTTAATTTTTCCCCGGTCGGTATCTGCTGTTTCAGCTTCTATTGTCATTCTTCCGAGATAATCAATACGGCAGCTTACGCTGTCGGGCGTAAGACCCAATTCCTTTAGCTTTATTGTTATCTGCTCGGCAAGGTCATCATCAAATACCTCATAGTTTGAATATTCCTCCGCCATTTCTCCGAGAATATCGCCGAGTCCGCAAAACTGTCCCGCAACGACCTGACGTACCTCGTCTATCCTTTTTTCCGCCGCCTCCGAGGCAAGATAATGCTTATAACATTTATTTACAGCACTTGCCATTTCATTTGTGCGGCAGCATTTCTTTTTGAAGTCCTCCCGAAAACCGTCCGCCTTTATTTCCCCGTCCGTTTTAAGCTTTCCGCTTACGTATTCAAAGGATTCAAGACTTACTCCGTCACGATGCTCCCAGCAAAACACCTTCATTCCGCAGCGTGAACAGGTATTTTCCACTGCTTCCTTATATACACTGTCCATAGTGGGAGTTACTATCTTCGATAGTCTTTGAGATACCTCCTCAACATCGGCAGATACGTTTGACAATGCCTTTGATGCAAAATCGAGTCTCATTATTATCGACTTTCTCAGTCCTTCGGCGTGTTCATCATTGTTTTTTGATACAAATACGGATTTCAGAAAGCTTGCCGTATTTTTCGGCAGAACAATAAATAGAATTGAAGCTATGATTATTTCATATATTACTCTTATTATATCGGCAGTATCTCCCGTCTGCATACCTGTAACTACCGAGCTTAATATAAATGCCGCAGAGCTTGCTATTTTGCCTACAGGAGAAAATAAGCCTGCCATAAGACCGCCAAAGGCGTAGGCTGATCCTATAAAGGCAAAATTCTCGGATGCAAGACTCAAAACAACACCTGTAGCTATTCCCGATATTGCACCGCCGGGTATTCCTCCGAACCTTGCGGAAAAGAGAATTATAACTACGGAAAAAATTCTCCCTATGGAAAGCGTACCTAACGTGAAATCCGACAGTGCAAGTATTCCAATGCAGCCGCTCATTATAAGGCAGGCAAGCTCCTGCGGCATTAGCATACCGAGACTTCTTGTACCCGAAAGCATAACGACCGTTCTTGAAATAAAATAAGCCGCCGCTCCGCTGAGGAATGCCTCTGTCGTGTAAAGGGAAAAAAGTCTCGCAGAAAATCCCCCGACACTCATCATGGCAAGTCCCGTTGCAAAAGTAGGTACAAGGCTTACGAATGCACTGTAGAGAAAATGCCGGTTTATCTTTTTAATATCGCTGAGTGTCCAACGTATTGCTATAACCGCAACCATTGCCGCAACATAACGGAAACTCCCTCCTCCCACAGGCATAATTACATAACCGGCAAACGCTCCGAGAAAGGATGAAAATACCATCGAAAACGGTACAGCAGCAACTACGGATATACCGAACGGAGCATAAGCCTCAAAAACAGATGCTTTCGCCGCAAGAAATCCGCATATAAAGGTTGCTATATGTACAAAAACACTTCTTGCACCCTCTCCTAAATCAATTTTACGCAATTTTTTTACTGCGGCAAAACCACGGATTTTCAACCGGAACCACCTCTTAAAAATATGTACCCAAATTATAATCCATATAATTCGGGTACTTTGTCAAAAGCGGTTTATTCAAAAAAATACTGTTATGCGACATTTTCAAACATACTGTTAATCAATGTTATATACTCTTCCGGGCTTTCTTTCGGGTGGCTCGGGATTTTCTCCGTCAGGATATCCCAAAGCACAGTGACCTATGCCCTCCCATTCGCCTTGTATATTCAGCCTGTCAAGAATTTTTCTTCCTATATCACCTTCAAACTCTTCCTTTGCACGGTGAATCCAACAGCTTCCCAAACCGAGTGAATGAGCGGCAAGCATAAGATTGCCCATTACAAGACTTCCGTCATAAATATATGTCGGCAGACTTTTG
Organism: uncultured Clostridia bacterium; assembly: GCA_947589365.1. Classification (GTDB taxonomy): domain Bacteria; phylum Bacillota; class Clostridia; order Oscillospirales; family Acutalibacteraceae; genus UBA1213. Next base: position 7,416 of record CANQAJ010000068.1, read on the forward strand.
TCCGCCAATACTATCAGAATAACAGGCGCACCGTAAAACGGGTCAAAGCCCTCGCTCCAGCCGCCAATCTTACGGTTTTCCTCGGATATCTCATCCCTGAGTTCCTTATTCGTAACGGCTATTATTTTTACTCCCTGAAAATTCCTTCCGCTCGCCGCATAAAGTCCGGCTTCAATCAAGATATCTATATCCTCCTTTGACGGCATATCCGGTCTGAATTTTCTTATACTCCTGCGTTCGATCATTGCTTTGATAATTTCATTCATAATAAAACACTCCCTTAAAAAAATCTGTTTTAAACATTATAGTACATAAACTTAGCCTTTTCAACAGAGATAATATATTTTCGGGTAATTTTTATCAATATCCGTGCATATATTTGTAGAAAACTGTAAAGCGGTGATATTTTGGTCGTTGTACTTGACATAAAAAAGCTTAAAGGTACGGGAATCAGGGGCAGGCTTATATCCCTTTTCCGCAGAAGCCGCACAGAAAGGGAAATAAAATCCATAGATGATATATCCGTACTTAACATAAAACACAGGTATTATCACGGAAATTTCAATTTCAAAAAAATATATCCTTATATCAGAGAAGTATCCGATACAGTGCTTTGCCGTAAAAACATAATTCCCGAAAATTATCCCGTAGAGCGTTTTTGTGATAATACACTGAATATAAAACTTATGGAAAATTTTATTCTTGATATACTCGCTTCATTTCCAACGGATAGCCTGAAGATATGTGTGCATGACCCTCTTGGGGAATGTCACGAATTTATTGAAAAGCTGTTTGCCTTTGTATCGAAAATTACGGTAAGCACGGAAATGTCCTGTTTCTACGGCAAACGTGCGGCGGCATACTATAAAAATACGGGCGGGACACTCGGGATAGTCAATACACCCGATGATTTGCCGCCATGTGATATGCTTATATACAGGAATAAAATAAATGCTCTTCCAACGCAATCGGCATTTATTTTTACGGCATACAAACCCGATATTGATACACACAGTAAAATAATATATAAATATATCCCACGCTTTCCGAACGAATACAGGGGGATTCTGCCCGAAAGCACGGACAGAAATTATTTCTTGTGTGCCTTATATTCCCTGTGCGGAAAAAATGAACTTGACAAATTAGTACCCGAAATATGCATAAGCACTGAGGGTGTACTCAGCAAAAAATATCTTATGCATATTATGATGAATACTAACAATACAGACAATAAATAAAAAAGGGGAGCATACGGACTGCATTCTGCACGCATATCCGATGCTCCTCTTTCAATTCGGTATAATCATTTATCCTTTTTGCCTGCTGCTTTTACAATAGCTTTTCTGATAAGATCCACGGGTATCATTGTTACAGCCATACCTATAACAACCAACCAACCCTGCCAGCTGAACGGTGTGCAGCTGAACATAGCACTCAGCCAACCAAGACCCGGAATAAGTGCAGCATTTACAATAAATGCCTGAACAAGTGCAATTACAAGGAATATCTTTATAAAATTCGGATTTTCATTAAGTCTTCCGAATATACCCCAGCCCTCGTCACGAACATTAAACCCGTTAAACAATGCCGCAAGTATAAACAGAACAAAATATCCCGTAATATGCTCTCCCGATATAGCAACCGTAGAGCCAAAGCCCTGTGATGCGTTTGAGGTGAACACTGCGGCAATCTGCGGAAGCATGAAATACAATGCACTGAGAGCAACTACCCATGCACCCATTATACCTATCTGACTTGCCATTTTCTTGCTTATAATGCTCTCATCACGACGCCGCGGCTTTTCGTGCATATATTTCGGAAGTGCCGGCTCGTTTCCGAGCATAATAGCTCCAAGACTGTCCATTACAAGGTTTACAAACAAAAGGTGCGTTACCTTAAGCGGCTCCTCTACGCCAAAGAACGGTGCAAGTGCACTGACAACAACTGCCGCTACATTGATAACAAGCTGAAATGTGCAGAATTTGAGAATGTTATGGTAAATAGTACGTCCGTAAAGTATAGCATCCTTGATTGAGCGGAAGTTATCGTCAAGTATAACGATCTTTCCGGCTTCCTTTGCAGCCTCTGAGCCGCTGCCCATTGCAAAGCCGACATCCGCTCTCTTTAGTGCGGGCGAATCGTTTACACCGTCACCCGTCATACCTACAACAAGGTTCTGCTCCTGACAAAGTCTTACCATTCTTGACTTATCCGTCGGCAAGGCTCTTGCAATAACCCTGATGCTCGGGATAATCTTCTTTATCTCGTCATCTGTCATCTGATTAAGCTCGGCGGAGGTAATAACTCTGTCGTTTTCACTCTTTATCAGACCTGCATCCCTTGCTATTGCAACGGCTGTTTCACGGCGGTCACCCGTTATCATGACAACCTGTATTCCTGCATCCTGAACCTCTTTTATAGCCGATTTAGCCTCGGGACGCACGTCATCCCTTATACCTACAAGACCTATGATAACAAGATCGTCATTGATTTCATTTTCCTTGAGCGGCTTTTCCGAATAGCCGAATGAAAGCACTCTCATCGCCTTATTTGAAAGCTCGTCTATCTTTGCGTTAAGAGCCTTTTCGTCTATACTACGGACATTACCGTCTGCATCAAGATATTTCTTCGCTTTTGCAAGAAGTCTTTCGGGCGCACCCTTATAGAATGTCTTGCCCTGTGCGTCAATTCTTGCCTGACTGAATTTATTTGTTGAGTTAAAGCTCTGACTGTCAGTTACAACATTTACCGTATCAGCCTCAAGCTTTCTGAATGTTTCTTCACCTATGAATTTCATAAGGGCACGGTCGGTAATATTACCGCCGATAATCTCATGGTCAGAGTCAAACATTGACTGCGTATTCTTGCCTATGGCAAAATTAAGGCAGTCATTGACCTTACCGTGGTTTTTAAGCTCATCCATCGGTATAGTCTTTCCGTCAGCCGTGAAGAACTCAACAACCTCCAGAACACCCTTTGTAATCGTACCTGTCTTATCGCTGAAAAGTATATTTACCGAACCTGCGGTTTCAATACCCTCCGCCTTACGTACAAGCACATTATGATCAAGCATTTTACTTGTATTCTGCATAAGAACAAGGGAAATCATAAGCGGAAGTCCCTCGGGAACGGCACATACAATAATTACTACCGCAAGTGATACGGCCTCTATAAATTTCTGTATAATCTCTGCGATAGGCAGTGAGAAAAACGCCTGCGGACCTGTGCCCAAAAGTACTTCCTTACCATCAACAACACCGGTAACAGGTGCAAGGAAAATAAAATATGCAACATAAAGAAGTGTTATAACGGTAGCACCGATATATCCGAATGTTGAAATCTGCTTTGCAAGCTTGGCAAGCTTAACCTTAAGCGGAGAATCCGGCTCGTCCCCCTGCATTTCCTCAGCCATACGACCCATCATTGTCTTAAGACCGACTTTTCTTACGTCAAGAATACCCTCGCCGTCAAATACAACCGCTCCTCTGAAAAGCGAATGTTCATCCACAAAGGTATCACCCGTTATTTCATCCGTAAGCTGAAAGCTTTCATCCGTTTCGGTTTTCTTACATTCCTCCGCCTCTCCGTTAAGAGCCGAGTTATCGACTCTCATCGCTCCGGAAATCAGAATACCGTCCGCCGGTATCTTATCTCCGGATTGCAGAAGTATCTTATCCCCTACAACTACATCGTCAACTTCAATAACTATAAGCTTTCCGTTTCGGTAAACCTTACATTTGTCCTTCTCGGTACTGTCCTTGAGCTGACGGTATTTTGTATCAGATGCAACTCCCGTCTTTGCGGAAACGATCGCAACAACAAGTATAGCGATTATCGTTCCTATCGGCTCATATATTTCCGCATAGCCAAAGAAGAACATAACGATCATTATAGCGGCTATAACCAGCAGAATACGTATCATAGGATCCTTAAAGGTTTCTATGAACTCCGCCCAGAATGTTGTCGGCTCGGAATCGGGAATGGCATTGGAGCCGTGTTTTGCCCTTGATTCCTCAACCTGCTTATCGCTTAAGCCGTCATATTTCTTTATCTGCTTTGCCTGCTCTTTTTTATCAAGATTCATCTCGATTTATTCTCCCTTCTTATTTTCTTCCGGGTACCCATTTCAGACCCCAATTAAATGCCCCGTCCATAGCACTATGACCGTTGAAAAACTGTATAAGCTTCTGCACGCTGAATGTACTGTCGGAAACATTTTCAAGCAGTACAAGGGCACACATTCTTTTGTTTGAGTTAAACTCATCCATTTTTACTATTATATCCTCAGCCCCGGGATATTTTATAGTAACAACGGCATCCGCCTCATGCCAGTTTGCAACGCCCTCATAAATAAATGTATACACAAGCACTCTTTTTATCTGAGCAATCTGATTTCCGTCAATCCTCAGATTTTCGCCCGAAACATTATCTCCGGTTCTGTCGTCACCGTCAAGGGAAATATAAGGCGGTCTGCTCAATGAACCAAAAGAGTTTCCGAGTGCCTGAACGGTACCCTTTTTCCCGTTTTTCAACTCATAAAGGCATCCGAGGTCAAGATCAATAGCCGGATTGTTTCCAAACAGGCTCGCAAAAAAGCCTGTTTTTTTCGGTCGTGCATTCCAGTTAAGATTTACTAAAATTTCACCAAGACCCGAATTACCGCTTTTTTGCAGATTTATTTTTTGTCCCTTTGAAAGACTGATTGCCATAATTTTATTTCTCCTTATCTATCAATGAACCTCAACCCGTGCTGAAATACGGGTATGTCGATGTCACTCGGCATCTATTCCGTAATTCGCACAGAGTGCCGCAAGACCTCCCTGGAAACCGCTGCCTATTGCATTAAATTTCCATTCTCCGTTATTTCTGTACAGTTCTCCGACCACTATAGCGGTTTCAATCGAAAAATCCTCGGCAAGATCATATCTTATCAGCTCGGCACCTGTTGCCGAATCGACAATCCTTATAAATGCATTGTCTATCTGTCCGAAATTCTGTCTGCGTGTTTCCGCATCATATATGGTAACGGTAAACGCAATTTTTTGAATCCCGTCCGGTACCGCGGAAAGATCAACCTGAATCTGCTCGTCATCGCCTTCTCCGTCACCGGTGAGGTTATCACCCATATGTCTTACCGATCCGGACGGATGTTCAAGGTTTCCATAGAATACAAAATCACTTCCGCTTGTGCATTTTCCGTTTGCTCCTACAAGAAATGCACAGGCATC
>CANQAJ010000069.1 GCA_947589365.1 uncultured Clostridia bacterium
AAATATAGACACGGATAATATCCTGTGAAAGCAAAGGGTATTATAAACGTTACTATCAGTTTTATAAAATTACTGTATATCGTTGTCGGGTACTTTGCAAATTCGTTCATGCCGTAAACCATCTGAATTATAAATCCGCTGCTCTTTATCCAGAATGCGACCGCCGCTGTCCCTATCTTTATCGCCGTATATATCAAAGCAGAAAACGGTATTACAAGTATGAATAAAATAACACTGAGCGGCGTTATGTATAAACCTGCACTCGGTGCAGCATAAATCATAAGACATATACCGACAACAAGCTCACCTACCGCATCTATCTGAAATGTTTCGGCAATAACATGGAAAAGAGGATTGATAGGTCTTGTCAGATATTTGTCAAAATCCCCCTTGCGTACTATAAAATATCCTACACACCACAAATTATCCGTCAGAAGATGATCAAGTCCCTTCGGTATCTGAGAAAATCCGTATATAAATACAATCTGCTCAAACGTAAAACCGGCAAGCTGCGGTATCTGCGAAAATATTATGAATATAAATGCAATGCCTATAGCTTGATCAATAAGAAAGCTTACCGCCCCCGTAAGAAAATCCGCTTTATACTCCATAAGACGCTTTAAATTCTGTGCAACAAGTATTCTGTAAATTTTTAATGCCCTTCGCATACCTTAACCTCCCTGCACACTCAGCTTCTTTATCGCTCCAAGCCATATCAGCTTTGAAATACCGTATATGATAATCGCCCATACAGCCTGAATACCAAGCCTGAAAATGATTTCATTTGTATCGTATTTTCCCATATAAATCATTACGGGAGTATAACTCATCGATGAGAAAGGCATATATTCAAGAACAGTCCTGAGACCGTCCGGCATAAATGCAAGCGGAATGAGCGAACCTGACAAAAAGTTTACTATGCTGTTTTTGAGTATGCCCATCCCCCACAAGTTTTTAACATAAAACGCCATAAACCCAAAACACAGATTTACCCTGAAAGCAACAAGATATGCCAGCACTATGCTTAAAAGAAATAACACCAAATTTATAGGATTAAACATTACCGTACCCAAGGTTATGTATCTGTATATCTCCAGCCCGATTATTACGGGAAATGCAAACGTAACAGTTCTCATTGCCGTTCCGCCAAGTTCGGTTGCAAGATAGCTAAGATCCATATTAACGGGCTTGATAAGCCGCATTGCAATACTTCCGTCCTTTATTTCCTCGGCTATATCATTGCTTACGGAGCTGAAAGTAACCTCCCCGGCAACATTCGACAGAAAAAGATACAATACCATATCACTCATGGTAAAATTCATGAATGTTTCTCCGCCCGATGCCATAAATACGGACTTCCACAGATAATACATTACAAAACAGTATATCAGACCGCCGATGATAAACCCGAGAAAATTCATCCTGTAAACTATAAGATTCTGTACACCTGCCCTTACAAACGGCAGATACTGTTTCCTTATCTTATTCATTCTCACCCGCCCCCTCTTTATACAGGCGGCGGATAATTTCCTCTATATCCGCATCCTTTACGGCTATATCCTTTACTTTTGTAAGTGACAGTGTATGGTTGAGCATATCACCCACGGGCATGGAATCACTGTTGAAGCGTATAGTGAAAACATTTTTGTCATTCTTGATACTTATATCATCGTCACTTAATTTCAGTTCCCTGCGGAAAGCTTCAGCCGTAAGATCTGAAGCAGGATCAGCCTCAAATGTAAGCTCACGCATCTGTCCGTAATTCCTCTTAAGCTCCCTGAGAGAACCGTCATATACATTCCTGCCGTGGTCTATCATAACGATACGATCGCACAAAAGCTCTATATCGCTGATATCATGCGTGGTAAGTATAACGGTTGTCTGCTCTTCCTTATTAATTTTCATTATTGCACGGCGTATATTATCCTTGACAACAACATCAAGACCTATTGTCGGCTCGTCAAGAAAAAGCACCTTCGGACTGTGAAGCATGGATGCCGCTATATCAGCTCTCATACGCTGACCGAGAGAAAGTGTACGGACAGGTGAGCTTATGAAATCCTCAAGCTCAAGCACCTCATTAAGAAATGCCATTCTTTTCCTGAATCTGTCCTCACCTATCTCATATATTTCTTTAAGAACAGTATAGGTTTCGACAAGCGGCAAATCCCACCATAGCTGTGTTCGCTGTCCGAAAACGACACCTATTTCCTTGACATATTTCTTTCTGTCAACGGTAGGATTTTTGCCGTTTATGGTACAGCTTCCCGAAGTGGGAGTAAGTATTCCCGTAAGCATTTTAATAACCGTGGATTTTCCTGCTCCGTTCGGTCCTATAAATCCGAGTACCTCACCCTTTTCAACTTCAAAGCTGATACCGTCAACTGCCGCTATAATTTCATGCTTGGGACTGAAAAGTGCCTTCACAGCACCTTTAAGTCCCGGATCTTTAATAACTTTTTTAAATTCTTTCCTTAAATTATTTACACTTATCATAATTATTTCTCCATTGATTGTTCCAACACAAAACTTTCCTGTTTTCTTTCAATACATAACTATGAATTTGGTCTTCTGTAGAAGTTTCCCATTACCTCCTCGGATTTCATTACATTGATAAAGCAATTTGGGTCACATTTCTTAATTTTTGAAATTACCCTGCGTATCTCGTCAGAGGAAACAACGGAATAAATCATGTTTCTTTCTTTCCCTTTATAAAGACCGACACCCTTAAAAAGCGTACCGTCATGGTTCGTACATTCCTTTATTACACCATATACCTCTTCGGGTTTTCCTGTTATTATAAACAGGGTTTGCTTCTGATACCTCTTATACAAAAGCTGTATTACCACAGTTGATGCAAATTGCAATATAATCGAATACATCGCTCCCGTCCAGTCAAATAAAAGACCCGAAAACAAAAGCACAACAATATTTCCTGCTAAAATATAATCCCACGCATCCTTTCCGTAATGCTCGGATATGAATATCGAAATAAAATCCGTACCCCCGCTCGTTGCATTGTTCAGCAGGCATATTGCAATCGCCGCACCGTTTATGATCCCTCCGAAAACAGCACAAAGCAGAATATCATTTGTGAGGTGCAGATTAGGAATGATATCCGCAAAGGTCGAGGACAGCACGATCATTATAAGAGAATATATCGTAAACCTCTTGCCTATGAACTTGAAGCTTATGAGTGCCGGTACCGCATTAAGCGGAATATAAATAACACTGAGCGGAACAGATATCTCCGCAAATTTCAGCAATACCTGCTGTCCGAGAAGTGATACTCCGGTGAATCCTCCCGCAAGCAGACCTGCCCCGTGCAGAAAGTTACTTATGGAAAATCCATACATTACCGACGCTACAATTACACAAATAATTTTTCTAATTTCTCTGAGTATTACTTTTCCCATACTATTTCCCCCGTTCGTTCCGGTATTCCCGATATCAGAAAAGCAAGGAATAAAACTTAATAATCCCCTTCATCCTCACCGTCATCATAATCGTCCATTACTTCCCTCTGCCTTAATCTCATTCTTATCTTATCCTTTTCGACAGCATCGGAAAGAGCATCCTTGAACAAACGTACATTTTTAATGTTCTTTATTATAAGCGTAGGATTGGTTTTATCATGTGAATATACAGTAAGGGTTCCGATATTAAACATTTTCTGAAAAAGAGTTCTTGTCATGCTCATATCGGCAACACGATACAAAAGTATCTCATTTTCAGTGCTGCGAAACAGACCCGTCTGTATTATGAGCTTTTTTTCGGTAAGTATATATTTTGTAAAAGTCCACGGTATACCGAAAAATCCCCACCTTTTTCTTTCACGCATAATCTCATTATTTTCTCCGATTTTGGGAATATCTTTCATTACATTCTCTCCTCTGCATTTACTCATATATGTAAAATTCAGCTATGACAAGCCGCCCCTGCCATAACTGAATTTAATACTGTGTCATTATTATACAATTACACACGCCGAAAGTCAATACATTTTTTCGCTTAAGGTTACTATTATTCTAAAATAAAATAATAACACTTCTCATTTCTTTCGGACATACATAATTAATCACCAAAGCTTATTCCGATACTTTTGGCATCCTTAATTATAGGACTATCCACAGGCACATTTTTAAGCTTTCCGGCAACCTCACTGAGCGGAACGGGAACAACCTCTCCGTTTATCATGGCTGTCATAAAGCCGTATTTCTCATCAATAATAAGTTTTGCACAGGCTGCACCAAAGCGAGTTGTTATAAATCTGTCGTAGGCATTCGGACTTCCGCCCCTCTGGAAATGTCCGGGAACGGTAACTCTTGTTTCCTGTCCTGTAGCCTCTTCTATTTCATGAGCAATTTTGTAGGAAATTGAAGGATACATCATATTGGCAATCGCTTCCTTCTTCTTCTTTTTGGGAAGCTCGGCTATATCCTTTGAAATTGCACCCTCGGCTACGGCAAGTATAGAGAATGTCTTTCCGCTCTTTGTCCTTGCCTTTACCGTTTCAATTACCTTTTTGATATCATAGGGAATCTCCGGAATGAGTATTACATCGGCACCTCCTGCTATACCTGCATGAAGTGTAAGCCAGCCTGCCTTATGACCCATACATTCAATGATAAATACTCTGCCATGTGAGGTGGCGGTAGTATGTATGCAGTCAATAACCTCAGTCGCTATATCAACCGCACTCTGAAAACCAAAGGTTATATCCGTTCCCCATATATCATTGTCTATTGTCTTGGGCATGGATACAACATGAAGTCCCTCCTCTGAGAGCATATTCGCACTTTTATGCGTTCCGTTTCCTCCTAAAACAACAAGACAGTCAAGCTTGAGATCCTTATAGGTTTTCTTCATTGCCGCAACCTTATCCACATTTGTTTCATCATCTATTACTCTCATCTGCTTGAAAGGCTGACGTGAGGTTCCGAGTATGGTACCTCCTCTTGTCAATATTCCCGAAAAATCCTCGGGCTTCATAAGACGGTACTCTCCGTTTATAAGACCTCTGTATCCGTCTATTATACCGTAAATCTCAACCTTTTTGCCGTAGTATTCATAAAGTCCTTTTGCAAGACCTCTTATTGCGGAGTTAAGACCCTGACAATCTCCGCCGCTGGTAAGTACACCTACTCTTTTCATATCGGACACATCCTTTTCAGTAAAATATATTACTATTTTACACTAAAAATTTTGTTTTTACAAGTAAAATTTATAACTTATATCAAAAATATTCCAACTATTTCAAATTACTGTTTCCCATAAGAGGTTTAAAGCGGTTTTCCTCTTTTTCGACTGTTTTCTTTGAAGCAAGAGCCCTTTTAGCCATTTCGGAAAATTCTCTCTGGCAATTATGGGGTTTCTTTCCCCTGCGGTCAAGCAGTTCATAGGAGGTATCGGGATTCTGTATCCTTGTATTAAGAACATCCTTAAGCATTGCCTCAATAATTCCCATGGAACGTTCAACCAAATCGGGATCCTCGATCGGAAATACAAGTTCAACTCTTTTATCAAGATTTCTCTGCATCCAATCCGCCGAACCCATATATATCTTTCTGTCGCCGCCGTTTTCAAATACAAAGATCCGGCTGTGTTCAAGAAGCTGTCCCACAACACTGCGGACGGTTATATTTTCGCTTATGCCCCTTACTCCCGGTACAAGACAGCATATACCTCTGACTATAAGCGTTATCTTTACACCTGCTCTTGAAGCATCATATAAAAGCTTAATTATCATCGGGTCAACAAGGGAATTAACCTTTGCTACAATACCCGAGGGAAGACCGGCGAGGGCATTTTCGGTTTCACGGCGTATCATTTCCTCAAAGAAATCACGCAGTCCCGTGGGTGCAACCTTCATCTTGTTATAAACCGGAGGCGTGCTGTATCCTGTTATAACATTAAACAGGGAAGACGCATCCTCACCAAATGCCTCGTCACAGGTAAACATACCTATATCCGTATAGAAACGTGCCGTGCTGTCATTATAGTTGCCCGTACCCATATGGAGATATCTGCGTAAGCCGTCCTCTTCTCTGCGGACAACAAGCACTATCTTACAGTGTGTTTTCAAGCCTTGCAGACCGTATATAACATGACAGCCCGCCTTTTCAAGCTTTTTCGCCCAACCGATATTATTTTCCTCGTCAAACCTTGCCTTAAGCTCTACAAGCACGGTTACCTGCTTTCCGTTTTCGGCTGCCTTTATAAGTGCCGCTATAATCGGGGAATGTCCGCTCACTCTGTATAGTGTCTGCTTGATTGCAAGTACATCGGGATCCGCAGCCGCCTGATTTATGAACTTTATAACCGAGTCAAAGCTTTCATACGGATGATGCACCATTCTGTCCTTTTCTCTTATGGCCTCAAACATATCGTCATATCCGAAGAAATCGGCAGGCGGATTCACAGGTATTATCGGCTTGAAACGAAGTGAGTCAAATCCGTCTATACGACAGAATTTCGAGAGGAACGTCAGGTCAAGCGGACCGCTTACCTCGTATATTTCCTTACTGCTTACATCAAGCATATCAACAAGGAAGTTTTTCAATGCCTCGTCACATTTTGAAACTATTTCAAGACGAACAGGATCCCCTCTCTGACGTTTTTTCAGTGAATGCTTTATCTCAACGAGAAGATCATCCGCTTCTTCGTCAATATCAAGGTCACTGTCCCTTGTTATTCTGAAAGGACAATAAGCCTTGATTTTATAAAGCTCAAACAAATCGGAAAGTCTGTTTATTATTATATCCTCAAGCATCACAAATGCTCTGCCGCTGTCTGTCTGTACCTCATAATATCTCGGAAGAATTGACGGAACCTGAACCACCGCAAAGATATCCTCGCCCTCCTTTGAAAGTCGAACCGCTATATTAAGACTTTTGTTTGCAAGCAGCGGAAACGGTCTTGATGTATCAACGGCAAGCGGAGTAAGAACAGGGAATATAAATTTATCAAAATACTTATCCACCTGTTGCCTTTGTGATTTTGTAAGCTCTTCCGTTTTCAAAAAATACAGCTTACACTTTTTCAGTGCCGGCAAAAGAGAACGGTTAAGGCATGAATATTGCTTTTTGGCAAATTCATGTATTTTAAGCGTAAGGCTCTCAAACTGCTGTATCGCATTCATACCCGATTCATCCGACTGTCGGGCCTTTGAGGAATGAAGCTTATCCATTACCCCGGCAACACGAACCATAAAAAACTCGTCAAGATTCGATGCGGTTATGGCAAGAAAATTCAATCTTTCCAATATCGGATTTTCTTTTTCAAAGGCCTCCTCAAGCACCCTGCTGTTAAAATCCATCCAGCTGAGTTCTCTGTTATGATACGGAAAATCAGGAGGAGAATACAGCTTTGTCGGCTTAAGCTGTGCCTTTGAGGATATTTTTATTTTATTGTCCTTTTTATCTTTAATCTCTGTTTTTTTCTTATCGCTCACGGCTACCACCTTTTCTGAATTATTTGCGGATTATTTATTCTATTATAACAAATAACAGAATATTTAGCAATATATTTTATGTAATTCTTATAAAATCGTATATTATATTCTCAAATAACAAAAGCGAACCTCCTGCGAAGCCCACCGGTGAAAGATGGTGTCATCCGTATTTAACGGTGACCGCCTCCGCCTCCGTGACTTCCGCCATGACTGCTTCCCCCGTGGCTTCCACCATTTTCGGACTGTATCTTTACTTTTGATACATGAGAGCCCAAAAAAATATCCTTCCTGTCCTTAAATATTATACGATTATCTGATGTATAGGAAGAAACCTTCTGCTCCAAACGGAATTTATATTTTTTTCGTATTCTCTGTCCCGATAAAACCGCCGCAACAACGGCAGCTATAATTCCCAATACGGAAAATAATACAACAAATCTGTACGGCTTTATTGAGGACTCCATTATATTTCCGAAAAACACATAGCGATATTTATTTTTTTCCTCATTATAATAACACGCACTATGGTCTGCACCTCCGTTTTTTTCTTTTACAAGATCATTCAAAAACACCTTTATAGCCTCGATAACCTTGTAATCGTATACCGTCTCTCCGCTTTTGGGCAGATATTCATACATATCGTCAATTATATCATCAATATCGGAATACGTGATATAAAGCTGTGCATCGTGGAATGTATCTATATAATCATAACTGGAAGATCCTCCCTCAAAGTCAAGATACAGAAAAACCGAGCTTACATCTTCCCCATTTCCGAAAATCAATTCGGAGCTTTCAGATGCAAATTTCCTTGTTGCAGAATCACTTCGATAAGTGCCGCCTATATACACACCCACATTCATACCGATACTATCCGCTGTTTCCCGTATACTGTCAAATAACTCTCTCGACATTGTATCGGAAAAAATCTCTGCCTCATCCTTTAAATAGGCGTTTCCGACACGATATGAACCGTCAGAATAATCATTATCCTCCCCATATGCGGCGGCTGTTACAAAAACACAGCCTATCATAACAGTCAGAACGGAAATAAATGCAAACAGTCTTTTCATATCGTAAGCCCTCCCAATAAATATCCTATAACTATAACTGTAAGGAATACAAGAAGACCCGTAAGTATCTGATGACGGAGAAGCTTTTTGTTATCAATAGGCAGTTCTCCCGAAACCTTTCCTGTTTCTCCGTTTATAGCATACTCCCATATTTTGTCCTTATATTTATAAGTCATAAACCATACAGGCAGAAGCATATAATTCCAACGTATTTTTAACACGCTGTTTTTAAATTCCTTATTATACATATTGGAATAGGAGCAGGATGATTCCAACACCGCTGTATTATTCTCGAACATCCTTTGATGTATTCTCGGATACATCTCTTCCTTGTTTACATCATATCTGTCTGCGAAAAATCCGCTGAGATATGACATATCAAAATCTCTGAGCTTTGTATAATCAAACGGTTCTATTGCCTCCATAATGGAATCTTCTATTTTTCTTGATCCGTCCGCAGGTATCCCGTTATATTCAATATTGACATCCCTCAAGACAGAGAAGTTACTTGTTTCCGTATATACATATCCTCCGGATGTCCATGTGCGGATATTATTTGCCATAGCTGTCATTTTGGTATTTGTTATGGAATCTGCTACCCAGAAGGGTACATATAATCCTGTCATTTTTTCAATTTGCTTTTCGGAAACGAGGTCATTTGGCACATATTTTTTATCTTTGACCCACTCATTAAAATATTCAATTGCCTTGTCTCTTCCGAATGAAAACGGCAAAACCTTTGACGGTCTGTCCTTTCCGTCAACCCTTCCTTTAAGTATGACAGGATTGTGGCAATAGTAGCAAAACGAAGCCGCTGTATTGGAGTCCGCCATTATCTCCGCTCCACAGCTCGGACATTGATATAAATTTGTATTTTCGGAAAATTCCCTTTCCGACTCGTCATACCGATCATTATCCTCCTCATCTTCAACCGATGCCGGGGGTTCATTCATTCTTTTAAACAATTCCTTTACTTTTTCCTCGGTAAAGCTTCCATGACAAAATTCACAGGTGAATTTTTGCTCATCGGCATTAAATTTCAAATCTGCACCGCAATTAGGGCAGGTATAGGTTTTGGCTTCCAATATCAACACCGCTTTTCAATAATATTTTATATAAATTATACATATTCCGACACCGCCTGTCAATAGACACATAATCACCTTATCACATCCCCTCACGTTTATATTCATTAATCATATTATGTTATAAACAGATGATTTAACTGTTGGAAATAATTAATTTCGGAGGAAGCTTATGCTTGATATAAACAGCTTTGGTATAATCGGAGGTGACAAACGCCAGCTCTTTTGTGCCCGTTCCATGGCAGATGACGGCTACGGAGTTTTTCTCACGGGATTTGACAAAAGCGGGGATATGCTCGGCTTAAAAAACAGTGATATATCCGCGGTTATAAACAGCTCTGATGCATTCATTCTTCCACTTCCGATTTCTAAAGACGGGAGTACCGTTTTTGCCCCTTTTTCCGAAAATTCTATAGAAATAAGCGATATTATAAGGGTAATCGGGAGTAAAAAACCCGTATTCTGCGGAATTAACGGAGCCGTTGATGAAAATACCGTTTCATCCATGAGGCTCTTCCGATATAGCAGTCGTGAAGAATTTTCTGTTGCAAACGCTCTCCCGACAGCCGAGGGGGCTTTGGAAATAGCCATGAGGGAATATGACGGAACAGTAAGCGGTTCAAGATGTATTGTCATAGGCTATGGCAGAATAGGCAGAGTGCTTTCGCTTATCCTTAAAGGCATAGGGGCTGATGTTACGGTTGCCGCAAGAAAGATCAAAGACAGGGAATTCATAAGGGCACTCGGAATGACTCCCGTACCTGTTGACAACATGGTCGGTAAATATGATCTTGTATTCAATACGGTTCCGGCAATGGTACTTGATTCTCATACGCTTGCAAGAATAGCGTCAGAAGCTATTGTTATTGATCTTGCCTCACTTCCGGGCGGAGTTGACGATAATGCCGCCGAGAGAATGTCTATCAGGGTCTTCCATGCACTTTCTCTTCCCGGGAAAGCAGCTCCAAAAACAGCAGGAATCATCATAAAAAATGCAGTTTATAACATAATTGAGGAGGAAGAATTATGAATGGCATAACAGTTGGGTTTGCAATGTGCGGATCCTTCTGCACAATTTCAAAGGCTTTAAAAGAAATGGAAAGGCTTATCGGGATAGGATACCGCATTCTGCCTATAATGTCAGATAATGTTTATAATAAGGATACAAGATTCGGAAAAGCTGCGGATATAGTTAAATCAGTTGAGGAAATATGCGGAAGACCTGTCATTCATACAATAGAGGAGGCAGAACCTATAGGTCCCAAGAGGATGACTGACATCATGCTCGTTGCCCCCTGTACAGGTAACACGACAGCAAAGCTTGCGAATGCCGTAACCGACACCCCTGTTACAATGGCAGTAAAATCCCATCTCAGACAGTCAAAGCCGGTGCTTCTTGCCGTAGCAACCAATGACGCACTCGGCTCATCGGCTCAGAATATAGGCAGGCTCATGAACACACGGCATATTTATTTCGTTCCTTTTTCACAGGATGATCCCGAAAGGAAACCTAATTCTCTTGTTTCACATTTCGAGCTTATTCCCAATGCACTGGAGCTTGCACTGTCCGAAAAGCAGCTTCAACCCATTCTTGCGTAAAAATAAGAGGTTATATGACAGACATTTACAGTCTTGCATATAACCTCTTTTATTCTGAATAAATCACAGGTAATGGAATTATATTTTTATGCAAATCGTAAGCCCGTGTTGTATTTATTCAAAATGGAAAGGAAATTCCGAGAAAAAACGCAATTTAAGGTATATCGTAAAAACAAATTCCGGCAACCGCAATTTCACCGACAGAAACGCCGTTGAAACTGCAGTCGCCGTTTTTTAATCATAAATTATAACTTGACTCAATTTGCCGGAAATATTACATCTTATTCCTCGACAGTATACATTTTACCGTCCTCAGCCGCCAGACCTCCGCTTTTCGGGTACTGATTTTTGCCGTCACCATCATTAAACACCAATTTAGCCGTATCAAATGTACCGGCTTTAATTGTGTAACTGTATGTTCCGTCAGAATTCTTCGTCATGGCTTCGCCGGGCCAATCTGCATTCTTTATTTTGCTGCTTCCGTCCTGATATACATAAACATTGACACTGTCATCCCATGAATCAGGCTTCGTGAAGTTTATTACCACATCACTGCTGACTCCGTCACCTTCCACAGAATAAACAGTACCTGCGGTCACCTTAAGACCCTCTTGCTGCTTTCCGGGATACTGTCGTTTATCATCACCCTCACCTTCGTTGAATATAATCATTCCGTCCTCTATATCATCCGGTAAGGTATAGGAGTACGTTCCATCGCCGTCAGCCGTCATTTCTACTCCCGGCCATTTTGCATTTTCGGCACCTTCACTGTTATATACATACGCATACACCTTATCGCCCCAACCTTCGGGTTTTTTAAATTTAACCGAAGAATCAGACTGTCCCGGAGAAGTCGAAGCTGAGGACGAGGCAGCGGATACACTGCTGTCCTGTGACGGCTCACTTTCGCCGTTTCCGCTCATTATAATAAAAACTATCACTACTATCGCAACTATAAGAGCTACAACAACCACAATGCCCGCTACAGGCATTTTCTTATTTTGAGTCTGCTGAAGCGGTACCTGCGGATAGTTGTTTCTCGGTGCCGGATTCAAGGGAGCGTTCACATCGAACGAAGGAGTATTGTTTTTCTCGAACTCCCTCTTGAAATTAGCTATAAAATCATCATCACCATCCGATGAATTATTCTCTGTCTTCGGAGATGCTGACCATTGTCTATTCGCCTTTTGCACAGGCTGCTGCGGTTGCTGCGGCTGTTGTTGCTGTACAGGCTCTGTTGACCATTGTCTCTTTGCTTTTGGTGCCGGCTGCTGCGGCTGCTCGGGCTGTTGCTGTTGTACAGGCTCGGTTGACCATTGTCTCTTTGCTTTTGGTGCCGGCTGCTGCGGCTGCTCGGGCTGTTGCTGTTGTACAGGCTCGGTTGA
>CANQAJ010000070.1 GCA_947589365.1 uncultured Clostridia bacterium
GTATTCGCTAAATCAGCAGCCTTGTATGCCGCAATACTTCCTGTAACACCTAATATAATATTATTCATCATATACCTCCGTTAATAACTGTTTTTGCTATCATATCTGCAATTTCCTGTTTTCCGACACGACTAATCTCACACTTCTCTTTGTCTATAAGAAATCCCTCATGACTGCCGGATTCAACACTGACATAATCATTTGCAAGAACATAATCACAACCGTTCCCGACAAGCAGTCTGTATGCAGTGTCAATAAGCTCCTCATGCGATACATTATCAAGCAGTTTGAAGCCTACTACTACAGCTTCCGGCAGAAGCCTGCGGAACATCGGCAATATTTTCGGAGTCTGCTCAAGAAGTATTATCGGATTTTTAAGCTTCGATGACAGCTTATTACAATTCTTAAGCATATTCTCTCTGTCGAATTTTTCAAGCAGTTCTTCTTTTGAAAGATTCTCTGCGGAATTTATATTCATAACTGAACGTACACGGTAATCGCTGACCGCCATACTATGTATAACAGCATCTATTTTTTCCTCTGTACATAACTTTTTCACAGTTTTTTCAAGCTCATCCGTACCGTTAATGACAATCTTAATTGCTTTATCGGATGTCGGGACACAGGAATTCTTTGCATGAATATAAAAGATTTTTTTGACACTGTCATACTCGGAAAAACTGTCCGCAATCAGACTTCCCAACTTCCCCGTCCCTGTATTTGTTATGCTGCGTACACGATCTATTGCCTCGACCGTTCCGCCCGCTGTTATAAGTACGTTTCTTACCATTCTGCCATCCCCTTTACATATGTTTATATAAAAATAACTTCTACATAAATATTATAACAGATAACAGGTTTTATTAACAGAAATTTTTTATAATATTTTGTGATAAATATTGAAAAAAGATTGAACATCAGAAAAAATGGTGTTATAATAGACATTATCAGGAGGTGACAATGTGAAAAGTACTAACGTTGTGCAGAATCTCTTTGAAAGCTATATCACTCCCACTATGCAGGGATTTAAGCTCAGAATTGTAAACAATTCCTTTATTTATACAAGAAAAGAAGCCGAAACAGTCCAGCAAATCGAATTTATACCTCAGATTTCAACGGAGGACGGCAAAATAATATATTTGAGAATATATCCGAGAATTAATGTCTATTTCAAAAAGGTAAATGATATGGCAAGGGTCATTTTTGACAGCTGCCTGACGGAAACCTGCGTTGAAAATTCAATAGACAACTCTACGTACTGTGTGCCTGTTGATATGACCTATAAAAAAGGTAAGATAAAGAGAGGAGCGGCAAATATGACCTCTGCCGATTGCTCCGACGAGGCAAAACGTGTTCAGTCAATCGTATCCGAAAAAGCTCTGCCTCTGCTTGATAATCTGAAAACAACAGATGATTTTATAGCCTGTTGGGAAAATCACGTTATCATGTATCCTCATAGGTTTGCCGTTTATATTATCTGTGCATATCTTCTCAAAGGCAATACGAAAAAGGCAAAGAAAACCGCAGAAGAATATTTCAAAAAAATAAATAATATTTCCGAATATGAAGCAGTTACGCAATATATTAAAAATAACAGATTTCAAAATCAGCTTTAGCTTCGGAAAACATCCGTTATCAAGGGGCTCAAGCAAAATTAACTAATTTTTTCGGCTTGTGCCCTTGCATTTTCAACAATACAACAAATTGACTGTATGACAAAAAGATTGTAGAATATAGTATGATGTTATTTTATTTACAGGACGATGAATTGATATGAATAAAACCAAAGAAGCGGCTATGCTCATGTCCTCGCTTTCCGTATACAGAGGAATATTGAGCAGAACCGTGCCTTCAGCTTTCTACAGACTGCTGTGTTCGACGGAAGAACCGATAAATGAGATCCTCAGGGCATGGGGTAATTTTGCCGGTCTGCTGTATGACAGGGGATATGCGGATTCCCTTTCAAAATGTCTGACCGAAGCAGCTTTATTTGATGAAAATGCCTTTTCGGAAGCCGCTGCCTCGGGAAATGTTGACAAGCTGAAAAAAAATGTGCTTGATGCCGCAAAAAGGGATATCTGCATTATAAATAAAATCAGCAGAATAACGGCAGAGGATATAATTTCGGATTGCTTTTCCGACAATGAATTATCTTATGTATCCTCCACACTGCCTCGCTGGGGAACGGGAGAACCTATTCCACAGTTTGCTGATGAAAAAAATTCATTGAAACTTCTTGCTGATTACCACAGTAAAAACGGCTGCGGTATGTTTGCACGCTTCCGTGCATTTACATGGAGAGATAAAAGTATTGAACCGATTTCGTACCCTGACCCTGTAAGAATGGAGGAACTCAGGGGCTATGACCTTCAAAGAGGGGTTGTTGAGGACAATACCACTGCATTCCTCAGTGGTACCAAGTGTAATAACTGTCTGCTTTACGGCGACAGGGGAACAGGAAAATCCTCAACGGTCAAGGCGATACTTAATAAATACTGCAAGGACGGACTCCGCATGGTTGAGTTGCCTAAGGACAGACTCGGGGAATTTCCTCTGCTTGTTGATAAAATCGCATCCGTACCGCTTAAATTCATTATATTCATAGATGACCTTTCTTTCAGCAATGAGGACAAAAGCTATGCACAGCTTAAGGCTGTGCTTGAGGGCGGTCTTGCCGCAAGACCCGATAATACGCTCATATATGCCACATCTAACAGAAGACACCTTATTAAGGAAAGCTTTTCGGACAGGGACGGAGATGACCTTCACAGGAATGATTCCATACAGGAGTCACTTTCTCTATCCGACAGATTCGGTCTGTCCGTCAATTTCTCAAAGCCCGATAAGGCTGTATATCTTGAAATAGTTGCAAGCCTTGCGGACGAATGCGGTATCACTGCGGACAAAAAAAAGATGGAAATTTCGGCAGAAAGATTTGCACTCGAAAGAGGCGGTCGATCCCCGAGATGTGCAAGACAATTTATAGCATCCGTTCGTGCCGGACTCACTGACATTAATGATATATAAAATATTGAGGAGATTATTGAAATGAAAAAGATTTTAGCAATGTTTACCACAGCGGCATTGTTTATGACAACCGCCGCTGCCTGCTCGGGAGCAGGCAACAATGAATATCCTGTGAAAATTGCAGGATATACGTTTAATTCCCGTCCGACATCGGTTATCTGTCTGAGCGATTCCGTTGCGGATATTCTTGTTTCCTGCGGATATTCGGACGTTATTACCGCAAGAAGCGATGAATGTACACAGGAGGAGCTTTCCGATATACCCTCGGTCGGCTCAAAATCAAGTCCGGATGCAAGCAAGATTGAAAGCATTTCTCCGGATATCGTTTTTACGGACGAAACGGTTTCCATGGGATTCGAGGACAGAATTGACGACAGCAGCATACAGTTTCTGAACATAGCGACAGCTCATGACAGAAACGATATTACCGTTCTTTTTGAGAGTCTTTCCTCAATTATGGAGGGAAATAACACCGGTAAGGAGAACGGAGAAAAAATGGCATCCTCACTGCTTATCACATTGGACGATCTTCAGAGAATAATACCCGAAAATGATATTGCAAAGACTGCCTGCTATCTCTATAATACCGATTGTGATGCCGTAACCGACAGCAGTTTCTGCGGAAATCTGTTTGAATATGCAAATGTTGTCAATGTGTGCGGCGGATGCAGCACGAGGATTGACGTACTCAATGCCATAAACAGAGATGACCCGCAATATATTTTCTGTCCTATAGGTGTCAAGGATAAGATCATGTCTGACGAGAAATTTAAAAACGTAAGTGCGGTAAAGGAAGGACGGGTCTATGAAATAGACAGAAACGAATTTGAAAGACAGGGCGATTCTATGACGGATGTTCTTTCCTACATCATAGAAACAATATATCCCGAGCTTGCCGGAACGGAGCAATCGGGCGAGGGTTCAAAGGAGCCATCAAAAGAACAGTCCGCTGAAACATCCGAACAGGAAACCTCAAAACAAGAGAGTTCAAAGCAAGAAAGCTCAAAACAGGAAAGTTCAAAGCAGGAAAGCTCTAAACAGGAAAGTTCAAAGCAAGAAAGCTCTAAACAGGAAAGCTCAAAGCCGGAAACCTCCGAGGTAAAAGCCGATAATTCCCTCAAAATCACAGATGATATGGCATTCGGTCAAGGGGACAAGGACAACGATATCAAGAAAATCCAGAAACGTCTCAAGGATCTCGGCTATGGTGATTTCAAGGAAGGGATAACAGATTATTTCGGCGAGCAGACAGCCAAAGCATTCAAAGCATTCCAAAAAAACAACGGACTCAGCACAGATGGTTATGCAAGTCCCGAAGCTCTCAGGCTCCTTTTCTCAGCAGACGTCAAGCCAGCAAAATCAAACAACAACAATTCCGATGATGTAAGCAAAAACTCATAACAGCTGAGTATATTCTTTTGTTGTACTTACAATAATAAAACTGTTTAACCCGACCTACAGCCAATTTGTGTTTGGTTGTAAGTCGGGTATTAATATATACGTAAAATAAACATAATTATCCCTTATTTCATAATCACAATCGGTATTCCTACAAAGCTACTCATATTTATTAAAAGCCGCCTTATTGGCAGATAAATACTTGATTTTGTTCTGATATGAGTATTGACAATAAAATATGGCACAATCAAAAATTGCCTGTATCAATATTTTTTATTATACAGACTGTAAGTATAAGCTTACAAATATATCCACCCTATCCTCGGTCAAGGCTATACTGTGCGGAAAAAATAAAAATCCCAAGCTACAATAAAAATAATATGTGACAATCCGTGTATAACACTTGCTGAATTTTTTGATACGGACGATTTTTAAATAAAATAAATATACCGTCATAGACAGCCCGACAAACCGTCTGTGACGATATTTTTTAGAATAATTCTTTATGTAATGTTATTTTTCCCTGCCTTCAATATGCTCCCTTATCAATTTCAGAAATTTCTCACCGTACAGCTCCGTTTTTTTATTTCCCACACCCGATACATTCAGAAATTCATCTTTGTTGAGCGGCAATTTTTTGCACATATCCGTAAGTGCGGCATTTGAAAACACAATGTATGCGGGAACATTCGCAGCCTCTGCAAGCTCCCGGCGAAGTGCTTTGAGCTTTTCAAACAAATCATTGTCAACAGATACATCAACAACGGATTTCTGCTTCTTTTTCGGATACTTTTCCTTTGCTGTCTTTATTTCAAATTTTTTATTTCCTCTGAGAATTTCCATACATGACGGTGAAATTTTCAAGATAGGATATTCACCCGCAGTACTTAAAATATACCCCTGCTCCTCAAGGCACATCATAATATTGCGTATGGTATTCTCTCCTGTTTCCGACATGATACCATAAGTTGACTGTTTATCAAGACCGATACGGATAAGCTTTTCGTTTTTGCTGCCGCGAAGTACATCGCATATCATTTTCCTGCCGTACCTCTGCCCCGTTCTTACGATACAAGAAAGTATCTTCTGTGCGTCTATCGTTGCATCAATGTTCTCATACTGCGTAAGACAATTGGAACATTTTCCGCAGTAGCTTTTCTGCTTTTCACCGAAATATTTTAAAATAAAATTTCTCAGACAGTCATTTGATGTGCAATAAAAGGTCATATATTTAAGCCTTTCATGTTCAAGCCTTTTTATATTTTCCTGCTGTTCCCCATTTAATTCGGGATTAGGCTCTGAGTTTTCAATAAGAAATTGATTTGTTCTGACATCGGCAGGACTGTATAAAAGAAAACATTCCGCTTCCTCACCGTCACGTCCAGCCCTGCCTGCCTCCTGATAATAGCTCTCTATATTCTTGGGCATATTGTAATGGATAACAAAGGATACATTCGATTTATCAATACCCATTCCAAAGGCATTTGTCGCTACCATAACGGTTTTTCTGTCATATACAAAATCCTCCTGATTTTTCCGTCTTTCATTATCCGACAAACCTGCATGATAACGTGTTGCCGCAAATCCCTTTGAGTTCAGCAGCAGACAAACCTCCTCAACACCCTTCCTTGTTGCACAATATACGATCCCCGAGCTTTCCCGTCGTTCTTCAAGAAGTTCGAGGAGCTTATCGTTCTTTCCCTTTGCTCTTATAACGGAAAAAAACAGATTGGGTCTGTCAAAGCCGGTTGTTATGACAAACGGGTCATTAAGCTTGAGAATTTTCAGTATGTCATCCCTGACAGACTTAGTAGCTGTTGCAGTAAATGCCCCGACTATGGGGCGACAGTCGAGGGAATCAATAAATTCAACGATCTTGAGATAGCTCGGACGGAAATCCTGTCCCCACTGAGATACACAATGTGCTTCGTCTATCGCAACCATAGATATACTTATTCTTTGGCATATATCAAGAAAATTATCCGTCAGAAGTCTTTCGGGTGCAACATAAATTATTTTGTATTTTCCCGATTCAATATTATGAAGTACTCTGATGTATTGTACGGGAGTCAGCGAGCTGTTAAGATATGCCGCCGGTATTCCCGCCTGCACAAGTGAGGATACCTGGTCGTTCATAAGGGATATAAGAGGAGAAATCACTATTGTTATCCCCTCAAAAATCAATGCCGGCACCTGATAACATACGGACTTACCCGCACCCGTGGGCATTATGCAAAGTGCATCGCTCCCCGACAAAAGACTGTCAACAATTTTTTCCTGTCCCTCCCTGAATGAGGAATGACCGAAATATTTCTTTAACACCTCATGCTTTTTGTCCAAACCATATCACCCGTAAAATTTATTCTTAAATCAATATATCACAAATTTACGAATTTTTCAACATCATATTTTCCGTTATTCATCATCGCTCCCTTGCTCGTATCTTTTTCTTAGCATTAACAATGCCTTTTTTTCTATTCTTGAAACATATGAACGTGAAATTTTAAGAAGTTGGGCAACCTCTCTCTGCGTCAGCGGCTCACGACCGTCAAGACCGTATCTGAGGCGTATAATAAGCTGTTCACGGGGACTCAGACTTTCCTTGATATATTTTGCAAGATTTTCGGTTTTAAGCTTGACATCAAGATCATCAACAATGGTATCATCAACCGACATGATATCCATAAGAGTGAGAGCGTTGCCGTCACTGTCGGAATCTATTTCCTCATTTATTGATATATCCTTTGAGCTTTTCTTTATACTGCGGAAATACATCAGAATTTCATTGTCAATACAGCGTGAAGCATAGCTGGACAGACGTATTTTTTTATCCGGCTTGAATGTTTTGATTGCCTTGATAAGACCTATGGTACCTATCGATACAAGATCATCGGGATCCGCTCCGGTGGCATAATATTTTTTTACGATATGTGCAACAAGCCTCAGATTATGTTCTATCAGCTTATCTCCTGCCGCCATATCTCCCCCGGCATATTTTTCAAGACACAGCTTTTCCTCCTCATCTGAAAGAGGCTTTGGAAACTGTCCCGAGCCTGTTACATGAAGAATGAATAAAAAAGAAATTCTGCTTATGATATCCGACAATAAATCAAACATTTCAACCACCCCTAAAGCAATAATATGCCGTAAAAGGGGAAAAAATAAATTTTTTGATATATTTTTTTAAAAGTATTGACATTATGTTTTATATGCGGTATAATAATAACCGTCGCCAAGAGGTGATAAGATAATGAAATAAATATGCGGATGTAGCTCATCTGGTAGAGCGCAACCTTGCCAAGGTTGAGGTAGCGGGTTCGAGCCCCGTCATCCGCTCTTTTTTTGTACCCGAAGCGATTCGGGTACGTTATTTTTTTATTACAGTGATATAAAGTTTTTTTAATAGTAAATATAATTTTGTTGAAGTAAACAATTTTTTAAGATATAATATAATAAATTAGATAAAATCAAAGGAAGTTGACTCAGATTGTATCTCAAAGAAAAATTAATTCGGTTTTTAAAAATTAAAAACATCATACTACTTGTTGCGGGAATATTTTTACTTTTCACTTCCGTATGGATTATGTTATCATTAATGTCAACATATTGGGGCGATTGGGAAACCGTAATAAATGCGAAAGCCACACCCGAATGTATTTTATATTCTATAATAGGCATTATCTTTATAGCAGATTCTGTAATATCAAGAATACTTACAGGCAAGGCAAGCTTTTATTCAAGCTATTTTGAGGGTGATCTTGACGGTGTTATAAGCTATGAAGAATTATCCGAGGTTATGCTAAAGAGTAAAAGCCGCATAAAATTCGAGCTGAAATTGTTTCGCATATTATATATGAAAAAGTTCGATTTTTCAAAAGAGGACGGAAACGAAACAATCACGCTTTTCAGCAAGAAGGTTTTATGTGAATGTAAAAATTGCGGAGCTCCTATTGAAAAACGCATATATTTTACGGGGATTTGCCCCTATTGCAAGGGTTCAGACCTTTTTGCACGAGTACTGACAGACAATAAATTTTACAGCATTTCAAACGATATATCATGCGAAAAAAATAACCCGTCCTACTATACCCCGAAGTTTTTTAACGCCAAAAAGAGCTTATGTATAATAAATATCTGTATTATATCTGTCCTTTTATTTATATTTCTTGCGTTTGGTTTAGATTCTGTTGCTAATTATTTCAATGAGGAATATTTGACGAACATATTGCTGTCAGGCGAAAGTTACTCATCCTTTGAACTTATAAGGGGAGAATTGATGGATAATATTTTACTTTCCGCTGTATTTGCACCTGTTCTTATAATTGTGTTATTTTTCCTGATAAAAAGATTTCTTGCTATTCGCACAGCCGACAAGTGTTCATATCAATTTTCACAGTGTACCGTACCTTTTTTGAATATAGGTAAATTAAGCACATCAATAGGAAGTCATAACTCAAAGCATAGTCTTAAATCAATACTAAAGGCAATTAATTACAGATATCTCAAAAATTGCTCCATTGAAAAGCATGGCGGTATCTTTAAGATAGCTCTTGCTAAAAAGATTGTAAAGGATATATGCCCATACTGCGGCGGTGCTATTGTAGGTGCAGTAGATGAACATTATAAATGCAACTTCTGCCACCGTATTATAATGGGGGTTATCTCCCAAAAATAGTCCCGTAATGCTTTCATAAGTACGTCACGTCATGTATGTATAGAGAGGTAATCGGAATGGTAGAAATTATTCAAGTCTTTGTAATATCATTGATTTTTCTTGCAATTTCCCTCAAAATGTGGCTGTCCCACAAGCGTGAAATTAAAGAAAGAAATGAATATAAGCAGACATCCGCTATAATTGAGAGGATCGTACAATCCAAAGGAGGGAATACGAAGTTTTATGTTTCCTTTTCTGAAAACGGGAACAGTTATACCGCACAAACAGAACACTATTCATCAGGAGCAAAGAACTTCAATTGCGGTGATGAAGTTAAAATAGGGTATTTTTTCACCACAGGAAATCGTCCTATGGCAGTTATACTTGACAAACGGTTGACCTCGGTTTCCAATTCAATACCGGGATTTTGTAAGTTTCTTACAGCTATAGGAGTTTTCCTATTTTTAACGGCAACAGTCATGCTTGTAAATTTTCTTTCTTCATAAATAAGGAAATGCTTATATATTCACAAAGTACAGATTCTTTTTTATCTGTAACTATTGAATATATAAAAATAATATGTTAAAATATACTCTGACAGGGGAGCTTGTAAACAGGCTGAGAGGGAATTTTTAATTCCGACCCTACACCTGATGCGGATAATGCCGCCGTAGGAAGTTAGTATGCTTTTTCGGGGACACTGTTTGTATCTGTGTCCCCTGTTTTTATTTTATGTATAAAAAAGTAAATCCGATAATATCGGCGGACGGAAGAGGAGCGTCTTTTGTCTTGTAATAACAGCGAGGGAAGCCGTGTTGCGGCGTGAGAGGAAGCCTTAAGCTTCGACCGAAATTTTTAGTACGGGATAACCGTATATTTTAGAGAACGCTGTTATTTTCGTTCTCATTTTTTATTATAACTTTGCAAAATTGTATCTCTTATACGTTATCTCCGTTAAAAAAGAGAATAAATAATTTTCAAGGAGAAATATTATGAAAACGGTCTTAACCATTGCCGGAAGTGATTCCTGCGGAGGTGCGGGTATACAGGCAGATATAAAAACAATAACACTTAACGGTGTTTATGCCATGAGTGCAATAACCGCACTTACAGCACAGAACACATTGGGTGTCAGAGGAATATATAATGTATCGCCTGATTTTTTAAAGCGGCAGATAGATGCAGTCTTTGAGGACATACGACCGGATGCGGTCAAAATCGGTATGACATCCTCATCAGAGCTTATCTCGGTTATTTCCGAAAGACTCGCCTTTTATAAAGCGGAAAACATAGTTGTCGACCCTGTTATGGTTTCTACAAGCGGAACAAAACTCATAGGTGATGATGCCGTATCAACGCTCAAGGAAAAACTTCTCCCCCTTGCTTCACTTATTACACCGAATATTCCCGAAGCTGAGGTTCTTGCGGAAATATCAATAAAAAATACGGAAGATATGCTTTCGGCGGCTAAAATTATATATATCAGATATTCCTCACCCGTCCTTATAAAGGGCGGACACAGTATAAATGATGCAAATGACCTCCTTTATGTCGGGGATAATTATCACTTCTTCAAGGGAGAAAAAATTAAAAATCCCAACACACATGGAACAGGATGTACCCTTTCATCTGCTATAGCCTCAAACCTTGCAAAAGGCTATAATCTTGCGGATTCGGTACAAAAAGCAAAGGAGTATATTTCCGGTGCAATCGGTGCCATGCTTGATTTAGGAAAAGGCTCGGGACCTCTTGACCATGCCTTTGATTTACACAGTCGTTTTGCCGATAAGGCTTAATATACATTAACACGAAAGGATAATAGCTATGAGAAATTACAAAACACAAATGGAAGCCGCAAAGGCGGGTATTATCACTCCCGAAATGGAAATTGTTGCCGGAAAGGAATATAAAACTCCGGAGGAAATACGCTGTTCGGTTGCAAAGGGCGAGGTATGTATTCCGTGTAATGTAAACCACAAGTCCATTTCTCCGGAGGGTATCGGAGCAGGTCTTAAAACTAAAATTAATGTAAATCTCGGAATTTCCGGCGACTGCAAAAATTATGATGTTGAAATGCAGAAAGTCGATATGGCACTTAAATTCGGTGCAGAAGCTATTATGGACTTGAGCAACTATGGAAAGACCAATACATTCCGTCGTGAGCTTATAGAAAAATCCCCTGCCATGATTGGCACTGTTCCCATGTATGATGCCATAGGTTATCTTGAAAAGGATCTGCTTGAAATATCTGCGGAGGATTTTCTGAAGGTAGTACGTGCCCATGCCGAGGAGGGTGTAGACTTTATGACCATCCATGCCGGAATAAACCGCCGTGCAGTGGAAGCATTTATGCGTGACAAGAGAAAGATGAATATTGTTTCACGAGGCGGCTCTCTGCTTTTTGCATGGATGATGATGACGGGCAATGAAAATCCGTTTTATGAGCATTATGATGAGGTTCTTGATATACTTGCGGAATATGATGTAACAATAAGTCTTGGAGATGCCTTACGTCCCGGATGCATTGATGACAGCACGGACGGCGGTCAGATATCTGAGCTTATAGAGCTTGGGGCACTTACCGAACGTGCATGGGAAAAGAATGTTCAGGTTATGGTTGAGGGACCGGGTCATATGGCAATGAATGAGATTGAGGCGAACATGAAGCTTCAGAAGAGGATATGTCACAATGCTCCTTTTTATGTACTTGGTCCGCTTGTTACGGACATATTCCCGGGTTATGATCACATCACATCAGCTATTGGCGGTGCAATTGCTGCGGCGAGCGGAGCTGATTTTCTTTGTTATGTTACTCCTGCCGAGCATCTCCGT
>CANQAJ010000071.1 GCA_947589365.1 uncultured Clostridia bacterium
GTTGACGGAACAGACAGTCACGCTGCAATTGTAGGTCTTGCACTTAACAAGCCTGTTATAGTAGGTGCAAAGAATGCGACACTTCTTTTGAAGACAGGTGCAAATGTCAATATATTCTCGGGGAAGAGTGTTGTAACAACTGCTACAACGGAGAAGCCTCCGGTTTGGAACAATCATGATCAATAACAGTGTTGGCTCGGCGAATGCAAGATTTGAGTAAGGCGAAAAGCACTTATCTTTAGAAATGGAGCAGCCAATATTAAGAGTATTGTTCGATTACAGCCCGTATCAAAATATCAGTGTATTACAGAAAAAAATTTTCATAAACAAAAATAACAAACCTATATTATAAAAGTGGGGTGCCGAACGGTACCCCACTGATTTTAAGCTGATAATATTAAACCGGACTTTCTGACCTGTTTATCTTCCGAAATAATTTGTTAAGCTTTATTTCATTTTACTTTTATTATATCATACGAACCTTTTTTGGAAATGACCTTTGCAGGAACACCTGCGATGGTTAATCCGTCATCTTCGAAGCTCTTATTTACGACTGAATTAGCTCCGATTGCACAATGATTTCCAATTGTTATTTTTCCGAACAATTTTGCTCCCGGTCCTATATATACATAATTTCCGATTACAGGAGCTTCGTTTTCTCCATAGGCAGAGGTTCCGATATTGACGCAACAATGGATACGACAATAATCTCCGATTTTTGCTTTGCTATTGATAACTATTGTTCCTATGTGTACAATAGCTAATCCCTTGCCAAAAACATTTAGAGGTATAGTATAACCAAGTTTGTATCCATAATATCTGTAGTGAAGTCTGTATAAAACAGCAATCGGTTTCAAAAACCATTTTGTATAACAGTTTTTATAGTATTCTGCTTTCCTCAGCTTTTTTTCAAATTTGTAAATCGGGTCAACTAAATTCTTAAATTGTCCTTTTTTTATTCCCAGAGCTTTTCTGTCTTCTTCCATATAAATCTTCAGGTCTTTCTTATTTTTAATCATTATCTCATACCTTTCTGCCCTGATTTTCTGATTTATTCCATTACGATTTTTGTTTCAAGAGAGATATTAACGTAGGTCTTATAATACCTTACCGAACAAATCCTTACAATTTACAAATTGCATTCACGTTAATTCATCTGCTGTTTTTTTATACATAAAGACTAAAACACGTTACATTATAGCAAATCTTTAAATAAAAAGTCAACATATTATTTGAAAACAGAAAAATTTTACAAATTTTTACAAATTACAAATTATCATCAGATCTATCCGTGCCCGTACGTTTTTTTGAATACATAACCACCGTATCCCCCTCAAGAATTTTCAGATTGCCATTTGGAACTATGGTCTTATCACCACGCTTGACCATAATTATTACAGTTTGCCGGGAAATATCAAGATCCTTAATCATCTGACCGTTCCAGCCGTGATTTTTTCCGATTGTTATTTCTTTCAGGTATATTGGCTTGTCGCCCTTTATGGAATCCGCTCCGAGTACGATTTTATCACCGGCATGAAGCCTCACATTTCCTCTTGGTATAACAGTTTCATTTTCTCTTTGAATTATTGCAATAATCATACCCTTTGGCAGTTCGAGTTCTGATATATTTTTGCCTGCCCAATTGTCATTTTTATCAATCTGTATTTTAATGAAATGTACATCTTCTTCAACACCGTTATCAATGCTCTGAAGTCTGGAATATTGCTCGACAAAGCCGGCTGAAATGATACCTGTAGGTATTGCGACCATACCAACACCTAAAAAGGTTATACATATCCCCAGCATCTTACCGAGTGTGGTTATGGGATATATGTCGCCGTATCCGACAGTAAGCAGTGTTGAAGCTGCCCACCATATTCCGGAAAAAGCATTGGAAAATACTTCGGGCTGTGCAGGGTTTTCTATACTGTACATACAAAGACTTGCACTCAGCATAAGCACAAGAATAATGAATACAGAAGACATAAGCTGCTGTTTTTTTCGCATAAGAACTTCCGTTATTACATTAAGCGAATCATAATAGGCATTTATGCGGAAAAGCCGCAGTATTCTTGCAACTCTGAACATTTTGAATACCGCCGCACCGGCAGGAAAAAATGTCGGTAAATAATACGGCATAAATGAAAGAAGATCAATAATTCCGGAAAAAGAGAAAATGTATTTAAGAATTGAAATTATTTCATTATCATAAGGATAAAGACAATTGGCAGTATATAGCCTTAACAGATAATCTATTGCAAAAAAAGCGATTGTTACTGTTTCGACAGCACTTAATATATTACCGTATTGTGCGTTTATGCTGTTGAATGTATTGAGTATTGTTACAAGAATATTGAGAACAAGAGCGGAAATACTGATTATATCATATAATTGATTGATTGTATCATCAACGACACCGACAGATACCATTTTGAATACACGTCGGCGGAAACGCTCATGAGGTGAAACATCGGGTTCATTTTCCGGGTAATATTCATCCGGATCCATATCGGGGGAAATCCTGTTTTTTTTATTATCTGCCATAATAGACCTCCGTCAGCTGTGTTTAAAATACGAATTATATATTATTATACACAATTTCATATAATAAGTCATTATATTTTTTTATTTCTTGTTGAACTTCGGGTAATTTTGGTATATTATATTTATGGTGCGATTTTTATTATAAAAGTGTTATGCACGGAGGTTTAGTATATGAAAGTCATAGTTGTAGGATGCGGAAAGATTGGTTCTACGATAATATCAAGTCTTGTTGATGAAGGACATAATGTTGTGGCAGTGGATACCGACCCTCAGGTTATAGATAATCTGACAAATATATATGACATAATGGGTGTATGCGGAAGCGGTACGGACTGTGACACACTAAAAGATGCAGGTGTTGAGAATACCGACCTGATCGTTGCGGTAACGACGCTTGACGAGCTTAATATGCTTTGCTGCTTCATAGCGAGAAAAATGGGTGCAATGCATACGATAGCAAGAATAAGAAAACCTGAGTATAATATGAATAATATTGGATTTCTGCGGCAGCAGCTTGATTTATCCATGTCGATAAATCCTGAGCATCTTGCCGCCGAGGAGATATACAATATACTACGACTGCCCTATGCGACAAAAATAGAGACATTCTCACAGCGGAATTTTGAAATAGTAGAGATAATACTTCGTGAAGGCTCACCTATGATAAATTCACGGCTCATGGATATAAGGAGCAAATTTAATCAGAATTTTCTCGTATGCCTGGTTCAGAGGGGAGAAAACGTATATATTCCCGACGGTAACTTTGTATTGCAGAGCGGAGATAAAATCGGACTTACGGCTTCACTTGGGGAAATGCAGAAGCTAATGCGTTCGCTCGGAGTGGAAACGAAGCAGGCAAAAAAGGTGATGCTGCTTGGAGGAAGCAGGATAGCCTATTATCTTTCTCATATGCTTTCTTATGCAGGGAGCAGTGTTAAGCTGATAGAAAAGGATGAGGAAAAAGCTGATTCGCTTTCAAAAACTGTTTCGGCTAAGACGGTTGTCATAAACGGTGACGGTGCACAGCAGGAGCTGCTTCTTGAGGAGGGACTTTCAAACACGGATGCCTTTGTTTCACTCACAGGAATGGACGAGGAAAATATACTGATATCAATATTTGCCTCCGTAAGCAAGGTGCCTAAGGTGGTTGCAAAGATAAACAGGCGTGAGCTTATCGGAATGGCTGAAAAACTCGGTCTTGACAGTATAATATCGCCGAGAAAGATAGCCGCCGATGTAATAGTCAGATATGCCAGGGCACTTGAAAATTCAAAGGGCAGTAATGTTGAGGCATTATATAAGGTAATGGATGACAAGGCGGAGGTTCTTGAATTTAAGGTAAGCGGTGATTTCAGCGGCATAAATATTCCGATAAAGGATTTGCATATAAAGAAAAATATAATTATCGGAGGAATAATAAGAAACCGCAAGGCTATAATACCTTCCGGTTTCGACAAGATTGAGGCCGGCGACAGGGTGATCGTTGTTGCCGCAGGCGGCAGGCTGAATGATTTATCGGATATTTTACAGTGAGTTAGGAGAATTAAAATGAACAGACGCATGGTGTTATACAGAGTAGGGCAAATTATGTGTCTTGAAGCAGTTCTTATATTGCTCCCACTTCTGGTATCCTTAATCTATAAAGAATTTTTTTGTACAGCTGCATTCGGAATATCGGCAGCAGGAGCCGCAGTCATTGGCACTGTGTTAATATTTGTATTCAAAGACAAGGATAATGTAATGTTTGCAAAAGAAGGCTTTACGATTGTAAGCCTTGCATGGGTGCTTTTATCGGTTATCGGAGCGTTGCCGTTTGTTATCAGCGGAGAAATACCGAATTTTGCCGATGCTTTTTTTGAAACGGCGAGTGGTTTTACAACAACGGGAGCATCCATACTTCAGGACGTTGAAGCCATGAGCAGGAGTATGCTTTTTTGGAGGAGCTTTACTCATTGGATAGGCGGCATGGGAATACTTGTGTTGGTCATGGCAATAATACCGACTGATTCGGGACGTTCGATTCATATAATGCGGGCAGAGATGGCAGGTCCCGTCATCGGAAAGCTTGTTCCGAAGATAAAAGACACTGCTAAAATATTGTATTATATTTATTTTGCTTTGACGATACTTGAAGTAGTATTTCTTCTTTTGGGCGGTATGCCTGTTTTTGACAGTGTTATTCACGCTCTCGGAACAGCCGGCACGGGGGGATACGGAATAAAGGCAGATTCTATAGGCGGATACAGCCCGTATTTACAATGGGTAATAGCGATATTTATGGTTATTTTTGCCGTTAATTTTAATTTGTATTATATTTTGTTGTTAAAGAAATTCGGTGTTGTGCTGAAAAATCTTGAGCTTTGGGTTTTCCTCGGCATAGTGATGGTATCGACTGTTATAATTTCGATAGACATATTCCCGATATACGAAAATGCCGGTGATTCTGTAAGAAATTCATTTTTTCAAGTTACTTCAATTATGTCAACGACAGGATACTCAACGGCGGATTTTAACCTATGGCCTTCTCTGTCAAGGTCGATATTGTTTGTGCTGATGTTTCTTGGCGGTTGTGCGGGTTCGACTGCCGGAGGATTGAAGATATCGAGGGTTATTATTCTTGTTAAATCCGCATGGAATGACATCAAGCAGCAGCTTCATCCGCGTTCCGTAACGTCGGTAAAAATAGACGGAAAAGCGATTGATAATAATACGACGAGGAGGGTTAATATATATTTCTTTGTATATATGGTTTTGATACTGGTTGTATTTTTGCTTATATCCTTTGAGTCTTTTGGGCTTGAAACAAATCTTACTGCTGCTGTTTCCTGTGTAAACAATGTAGGACCGGGGCTTGGAGCTGTAGGACCGGCGGGGAATTATTCCGGGTATTCCGATTTTTCAACTGTTGTGCTTGCCCTTTCTATGATTCTCGGCAGGCTTGAGATTTTCCCGTTCCTGCTTGCACTTAATCCACATAACTGGGTTAATAAGAATAAGTAAAATTATATATGTTTTAATTTAAGTTTTAGTAATAATCGTTGAAATACTTGACTGAAATTTCAAGATGTTATACAATTATGCTATAGTCCAAGTAATCAATAACACAAGAGGCGATAGTAAATGAAGAAAAATGTTGCTGTAATATTTGCCGGTGCCATTATAGTATCTGCTATAGGCGGTGTGTCCGTTTATTCTTATGTACAATATGATAATGCTAAAAACCAAATAACAGATAATGCAGATACAAGTAAAAATAATGATATAATTGATCCTGATATTTTAAATATTGACTCTACGCTTGGAAAAATAAATACACAAAACAGCGAATATTCCAAAGTATCATCATCTTTACAGGAAGAATCAAGTAAAGTTTCCGAATTAACGGAGGAAAAATCGTCAGGTGAAAATACCGAAGTGCAAAGTGACGAACCATCGACTGACAGTAGTATATTAGTTTCGGAGTCATCTTTTTCGGAAAGTGTAGTTTCCGAAAGCGAACAATCGACTTCCGAAGTAATGCCTCCTCAGTCGGAACTTTCAGATATTCCTGTTTCTCCAAACGTGAGTACGGAGGAAACGCCGGAAATAAATTCTGAAGTAACAGATGAGACGGGTTCAACAGATATACCTGAGTCTTCAAACGAAAATACGACATCACAATCCGAAAAAACATCAGAAGTGACCGAACAGCCTGTAAAACCAAATGGTAAAATTGACATATCGGAATGTAAAATAGTAATTGATGACAGTAACAATAAGAATAAAGACTCTGTACCCGAGCTTGAGATTTATCATAATAACAAAAAATTGGTATGCAATAAAGATTATATAGCAGAGTTTAAAAAAATGCCCGGCAACAAAAAATATTTAAAAGTAACGATGCTTGGAAAATATGAGGGAAGCCTGAAACAGGAATACAGTATATTGCCCACAGCAACAGCCATTTATCGTGTTTCACCTAAGGTATCCGATATCGGACTGAGATGGCTTGACAGTTCAAAAACCTCGGACGGGTATGAAATAGGTATAAGTGAAAATTCCGATATGTCGGATGAAACGGTGTACAATGTTGAGGGAGGAAAAACAACACAGTACAACATCAGTGATCTTGTTCAGAATAAAATATATTATCTGAGGATACGAAGCTATAAAAATTCCGATGACGGCAGAGTGAAAATATGTTCTGCCTGGAGCAGTGTGAAAACTGCGGAGATGAAAAAGGTCGAGGTTATTAACGGAGTAACATATATTGACGGTATTCTTATTGCAAACAAGACCTATTCTCTGCCCGAAAACTATGGTTCGGGACTTGATAAGACAGCACTTGCGGCATTTAATAAAATGGCTGCGGATGCAGGGAATGACGGGCTTTATTTGTTTATTGTGTCCGGATTCAGAAGCTATCAGGTTCAGAACAGCACATACAGTTACTTCTGTTCCGAAAGAGGAGTTACGGCGGCGGACAGAGTTTCTGCACGTCCGGGGCATTCGGAACATCAGACGGGTCTTGCAATGGACGTAAACAGTACGGCTTTCAGTTTTGCCGATACGCCCGAAGCAAAATGGCTTGCCGATAATTGTTGGAAATATGGATTTGTTATAAGATATCCTCAGGGAAAAGAGGATATAACAGGGTATGCATATGAGGCATGGCATATAAGATATCTTGGAAAGGAGCTTGCAAAGGAGCTTTATGAAAGCGGACTCACACTTGAGGAATATCTTGGGATTACGTCACAATACAGCTGACTAAAATAAAAAGTGACTTAACGCCTATGCACATTGACGGATTAAGTTTCTCGATAACAGCGTTTTTTGCAAGTATTGAACTTGAGGTGCCTGCACAGGCAGCGGACGATGTTATAAGCTTCTGCAATTCTCTTAAGAATATATAATAAAATTGCATAATCATAAAAAAACAGCCTGCGGACTATTATAATCTACAGGCTGTTCTTTATTGTTTTGCTGCACAAGCAGCGGCCTAAGTCGGTATAGGATGACTTTCCGTCAGTGCAATGTACATATCCGCACACAGTGCAACGGATAGCATAAAAATATGATACTGCCCGTCGGTAATATTTATCTCATAGCCCTCACCCTGTTGAGTCCAGCATTTTTTCTGAGTCATAATTACCTCTCCGTCGGAATTCAGCATGGAAAACCTTCCGTCCGCCATACTTCCGATAAAACGAAATGTGCTGCCGTATATTGCAAAGGAAAACTGATTATTTATACATGGAACAAGAGCATAAAATCTTCTTGAACATCTTATTGTAAAATAATTCAGCACAAAATTATTGAATTTGATTACGGAAACGTTTTGACCATCACTATCCTTCATGGTAATACGAAGCGAGGAGGAAGCCTCAACGTACGCTGTATATACAGGCTCGGCGTTGCCGTTATATATTGTGAATCCGTCAAGACAAGCTGTGCCACGCTTAATGAAAAATTTCATGCCGAACCCTCCCAAAAAGCGGCGTGCCGCCGCTGTCATATTCGCGTTTTCGCTCACTGCGGCGTGCCGCCGCTGTCATATTCGCGTTTTCGCTCACTTTCGTTCGCTTTGATTGTTATGGCGGGCAGTCCCTTTCCGCGATAGGTAGTTTGCCTGACGGTGGGCGTAAGGGAGTGTCGAGAGCGACCCTTGCGTGCCGCTCCGCAAGCAGAAATGACATACTCATCTCTCGTTCATCGAGTAAATTGACTGTCGAGCCATAGATTAATTAACCTGAGTAAATTAATTACGAACTGACAGCGGCGGCACGCCGCCACGCCGCTTGTTTCTAAATATTATAACACTATGAT
Source organism: uncultured Clostridia bacterium (assembly GCA_947589365.1). Taxonomy (GTDB): domain Bacteria; phylum Bacillota; class Clostridia; order Oscillospirales; family Acutalibacteraceae; genus UBA1213. The sequence continues at coordinate 8,353 of CANQAJ010000071.1, forward strand.
ACGTGTATTTCAAGTGCTATTTTTATTATGTCTTGAATTATACAATATATGCGACAATAAGGAAAAAATGAAAATCAGCTATTGATTTTTACTTCAAATGGTATATAATTAATTATAGGGAGAAGTTGAAATACACATATAAGTATAAAAAGTGTATTTTATATGCCTGAATTTTTAAAAACATTTACTACACGAATCGTGTGGAAAGGAGCTAATATGACATATAAAGAGTGGGCAGAGGAATACTTTGAGAGTGCAAGGAATCTAAAAAGTCAGATATCGGAACTTAAGGAGGAGATGAAGACCGTGACTGCCGACAAACTTGCGGAACTTACAAACAGAATTAATATTATGACAACGATGTATTATGAATGTATGGATACGGCAAGACTTCTTGCAAGAAGAAAGGGGGAATGCTGATGAGGACTGTCATAAGATATATCGGTGAAAGTGAAGAAAAGGAGATGTCGCTTTTTGCCTTTCTCAATAACAGGGAGGATGGAGATAATGACCGGCAGCGGAGCAGGATGAAGCGTATATTGAAGCTTGCTATGGAAAATGAGCTTACCCAAAGACAGAAAGACTGTATAAATATGAAATTTTATTCGGGGATGAAGGTTTGTGAAATTGCGGACAGGCTCAATATAAAGACGGCAACCGTATATAAGCATATAAGAAAGGGGATAGAGGCAATGAAACATTGTTCAATATACCTTTGATACATAAATTTTTATTTTTTTAAATTGATTATATGAATAAAAAAATAAAAAATGTCAATGCTATTAGGGACAGAATTATTTTGGAGGTATTTTATATGCTTGATAAAATTTCATTGATACTGCTTATAATCGGCGGACTTAACTGGGGTGCTGTCGGTATATTCCAGTTTGATATTGTCGCATGGATCTGCGGCGGACAGACAGGTATCATAAGCAGAATAATCTATACCCTTGTGGCACTTGCCGCAATATGGTGTATTTCACTCTTGTTTCGTGACGATACGTCCTACAGTAAGGATAGATCGGCATACAGTGAGTAATACCGATCATACGACAAGAATTATACCAAAGCTGTAAAAAACGGTCTGCCGCTTTCAGGTAATGCGGCAGACCGTCATTATTTTATTAATTTCCCAACATAATCTCTGTTATATGCCCGTTGTTATCGGTTTTGACAGTATATGAGATTTTTGACTCCGAGGAATATGAAAAGCCTTTCTCTGCCTGCGAAAGTTTGATATTTTCCTTATTTTTCCTCAGATCCTTCATAATTCCGGAAACAGCTGCGGGAAATGAATCGTCAGGAATCAATAATGAGTCGCTGCGGCATATAAGTGAACCGAGTGAAATGGTATATTTCCCGTTTGAACATCGAAAGCTCAGTCCGGACAGATTTTCCGGAGAATTGAGTGTAACCGACTCAACGTTGTCACTTAAAAAGCCCAATGTGCAGTTATAATCGTTTCCGAGATAATTTATAACACAGTTTCTTTCCTTTTCGAGTCTGAGCTCGGGTGTGTTGTCTTTTTCGGAGCAGGCTCCTGCTGAAATCATAAGTATCATTGCCGACAGTGCCGCAATAAGTTTTTTCAAATCTCCGACCGCCTTTCACACAGTATCGATATTTACCCTTAAAGGTTTTCCGCACTGTTATATCATATTCATATTTGGGAGATTTATGATAAAAATACTCCCGGGTCTGATTACCGGGAGCATTTGGAATTATGATTTAAGTATATATTTAAGTTCTTCAAGCATATCGCTCGGGAGCATAGTGCGTGGAGAATATTTTTCCGCACACTTATCACCGGCAAGTCCGTGGTAATATACTCCGTTTATCGCTGCCTCATCATAGTTCATACCCTGTGCAAGGAAAGAGGCGACCATTCCTGCAAGAATATCTCCGCTTCCTCCCTTTGCCATGCCGTTGTTTCCGGTGAGATTGACATAGACATTTCCATCGGGGAAAGCTATCAGTGTGTTTGCACCCTTAAGAATGACAGTCACTCCGTATTCACAGGCAAAATCCCTTGCTATACCGTATCTGTTTTTCTGTATATCGGAAACGTCCGTATCCGTAAGAACTGCCATTTCACCGGGGTGGGGTGTAAGTATAACAGGTGCACTGCATTGTCTTAATATATCTTTATTCATGGTTATGGAGTTTATTCCGTCGGCATCGAGAACAATCGGTTTATTCGATGTACTTATCATTGCCGAAACAAGCTCCGCCATATCAACGCTCGTTCCGAGTCCGCAGCCGATAAGTATAGCATTTGCCTTTTCAAGTATTTCATACTGTAATTTGTCAAACGAATTTATACTTATAAGACCGTCATTTGATTGTTCAAGCGGTACAAATACCGCTTCCGTAAGCTTTGAAGCCGCAATAGGATAAATCCCGTCCGGGACAGCCGCACGTAAAATACCCACACCGCTGCGAAGTGCAGCCATTCCCGAGAGTACGGCTGCTCCGGACATCCCGTAGCTTCCGCAGACCGAAAGCAATGTCCCGTTTGTGCCCTTGTGTGCGGATTTTTTCCTCTCCTTAAGCGGATGTGTTTCGACAAATTCATCAGTGGTTTTCATCACATATGTACAGCCGTCAATAAGCGGCTGAGGAATACCTATACGTGCAACGGAAACCTTTCCGCAGTAATCAGTTGAAGGATAAAGAACATGAAGAGGTTTGAGCGTTGTGAAAGATACCGTGTAATCGGCATGGAAACAATCATCCGGAATCTCTCCGGTGTTGCATATTATACCGCTCGGGGTATCAACGGCAATTTTTACCGCCTTGTTATTTTTATTGCAGTAACTTATAAGCTGTGCACTGAAAGGGTCAAGCATATCTCTGAATGATATTCCGTATATTGCGTCTATAAGTATCTCCGAGTCATTAACAGCGTTCATACATTCCTCGGGTTTTTCCTTAAAAGACAGGATATTGACTTTATCCGGTATTATTTCAAAATTTAATTTACCGAGATCTGTTGCAGGGTATTCGTTTGCTATTATAACTGTTACATCACTCATAAGGGAAAGGAATCGTGCCGTGACGAATCCATCACCGCCGTTATTTCCTTTTCCGCAAAGTACGGTTACTTTTTTTAGTTTATTCTGTATTATGATTTTGGTTGCGAGTTCCGCAACAGCCGCTCCCGCCTGTTCCATCAGAGAAGCCAAAGGAAGACCGTTTCTGACATATGTTCTTTCGATATTAAGCATTTCTCCGCTTTCTACAACTATCATTGTTATCACCTCGTTATTTTTTTAGCTTATGTGCAGAATACTGTTTATCCGGGCAGTATATACACTTTAACACCTTATATTATTCTAACACTATAATCCATTTTTTTCAAGTGACATACTCCCCCCACCTATAGAGGTGAGGGCTTCTCGCTCAAGTATGGTAACCCATACAGTATCAACGAGCTAACCCCGTGTGTCCCACGGTTCTTGTTTTGAC
>CANQAJ010000072.1 GCA_947589365.1 uncultured Clostridia bacterium
TTTACTCGATGCCATGATTTCACCTCAAACGCCGATTTGTTTATCTGTCTTTTCTAAAAATGGGCGACCCCGAAAGGGAATCGCCCATTCACGCTTTGAAATTATGCGATTTTTTTGCCTCTGTACGTTTTCTTACATCGATTGGTGTAAGTTTGGTGTAAGGTGTAAGGTTTTTCGCTTCCTCTGTGTCCGAAAACCCTTGATTTTACGGGTTTTTTCGGCTCTTTTAGTCGCCTAAAGGTTTCATCGTCGGGATTACAAAACAGGCAATTCCAAACTTCCGATATAATCTGATTTTTTAAGATTTAATGCGGTTTTCAGAGCTTTGTTATTTCACATAACTTTTTATATCTTACCATAAAATCACCGTCGGATGTGGTAAAATTTATGGTAAACTAAAGTACTTCATTGTTCGTATCAGCTTATTTTAAAAGTACCTTCCAAGCGTTCAAAACTTGCCTTTTTCCGTTCTGTATTACTCTCGTTGTAAATGTCCATTGTAGTACTTATATCAGCGTGACCCATAATTTCCTGTATCAGCTTCAAGTCTGTTTCATTCTCACATAATCTTGTACAGAACGTATGACGTAACACATGATTGGAAAAATCAGGCAATAACAGCGGTTCACGCTTTTCTTTTTTTGCCTGTAATATTTCCTCTGCATTATAATCTCTGACAATACGGTCAATCGCTCTGTTGACACTCTGAGGATTGAAAACAGTATTAAACCTATTTTTCCAGACAAAACCCGTGTAGCCGTCAATTTCTACCGTACAAAATCCGCTTTGCATTTGCTTCCGCTTTTCAGACAATAAAGCATTTTTCACACTTTTAAACATTGGTATAACTCTATTGCTGTTTCTTGTTTTTGTAGTAGTGATATGAAACTCACACTTACCGCTGTCCTGCTGACGATATACCAGACTGTGATTAATAGATATAAGATTTTCTTTAAAATCAATATCACTCCAACGCAAACCAAGCATTTCACCTATACGACAACCTGTACCAAGTAAGCAAGTCAACAGCGGCAGCCAATGACAATATTTTATGTGTTCTGCCGTATATGTAATAAAAGCTTCCTGTTGCTCTATCGTTAATGCATGGCGTTTCTTTTTGTCCCAATCATGACTTCTTTTCAGTTCGGATATAATATCATCTGTCGGATTAGTACGTATATATCCGTCTTTCACGGCTATTCTGAATACAGGATGTAAGACTGTATGCAGCACTTCAACACTGTTTGCCTTAAAGCCTTTTTCTACAATCAGGTCATTGAAAAAATTTTTCATAGTGGAATACTTTATCGCTGACACATTCATATTTCCAAGAACATCACGGACATAATGATTGTACATATACTTGTAGTTTGTTCGTGTACTCTGCTTTAATTCCGTTTTGTTTACTATGTATTCATCCCACAGGGCATTCAGCGTAACATTTTTCTGTACGATAATACCATCCTCAATATTACGCTTTATAGTTTTTTCTAATTCTCTCAACGCCGCTGTATGCTTTTTTCCTGTTGGCGTTTTATCTGTTTCAACTAAACGCCAACTGTATACACTTTTCAAGCCTCCCTTCCCGTCAGGATAACGATATTCATATCTGCCGTTTGACTTCTGATATTCGTTATCCCTAAGAATACGCCCTTTATTATCCTTTCGCTTTACCATAATGTAAGTCAATCCCCCTTTGATTCTCCATAGACCAAAACAGGAACAACCTTACGCAATTTAATTATAGCATGAAAGCTGTCCTGTTGCAATGTATTTTTTTATATACAGTTTATGGTATCAATAAGGCTCTCAAATTTCTTTCTTTTAATAAGTGCCTTTGAATTATTCCACAGCACCCAATCAGCACTTTTATTTTCATCAATTATTTTTCTAAGTTTATTCATCCCAATATTAAAATAAACAGCCGCTTCTTTTATGGATAAAGTATATTTTTCCCAAAGTGGTATATTATAATCACTCAAATATTGTAACATCTCCTATTATGTATTTTATATCGTTTGTTTTCAGCATTATAAGTCGCTTACTGTCTTACTTTTGTATTGCAATCCCCATAATAACCGCATAAAACAGCGGCTTAACTCCTATATAAATAATTCTCCATTACAACCGATAACAACGGACTTTGAACGTATACATTCAAAAAATTATCCTATACTTGTTTATTCTTATATCCGTTCGTTGTGAGAATTTTGTATATAGTTTTAATTATTTTTTCCGGTAAAGAATAATATACATTTCCTTTTCAATATCACTCAAAGACCGCATAATAACTGAATTATATAAGTGTCAAATAATTATTGTCAAGCTCCGCCGCTGTTCTCAAAAATAATAAAAATCTTTTTTCTCTTTTGGAAAATATTTTTTAGTTCATTTGATAGATATTTTGATATTTATATTATTTTTCGTAATGTCAAAATGGCAAATCCTCTGTTTCAATTTCTCCCTCACCAATATAGCATGATTTAAGAATATCGTCATTATTTTCCAAAACAGAATTACCTTCTATCTCTGAACAATTATCAACTGTCGCACTGTCTTGTCGCATAGTATCATTATCATTATCAGTAACAGTATAACAATCATTATTATTATCAGTAACAGTATAACAATCATTATTATTATCAGTATCATTATCAGTAACGGTATAACAATCATTATCACTGCAATTATCAAAATTACTATTTACATAATATTCATTATAAGTATCTTTATCACAGTCAGAACAATCATCACTACTACTATCAGATCTTTCATCCTGTCTTGCTTTTATTTCTTCGCTGTACTTTTTTTTAACTCTTGACACCATATCTTTTGAAGTACTTGTAATATCTGCTATTTCTCTCAAACTGCAATTCGGACGTTCTACTACTGCATTTATAATTTTTTGATAATCTTCATTAATGGTATCTCTATCAAAATTTCTTTTTCTCCTGTCAACGCTACTATCAATTTCTTTTTCGACAATATTCCAAGTCATTAATAATATCGGATTGTCCTCAAAGTCAGGCGTTTCATCATACATAGAGTAGTGTGCTATCGCCTTAAAAAATCTGTATGCAGTTTCAACATTTATCTTTTCTGCTTCTTCAATAGCATTAACCCAACTGCCGAAAAATGTAAAACTGTTGGTAGGATCAAAGGATTTTCTTTTGTTTTCAGTCATTTAATCTTCCTCTCATTTTCTGTAACAAATCAATTTGTTTACTGCACCGCCGACATACGGCTAAAGTTATCCTGTCTGCATTATCTGTTGTAAACGTGATATCCCGAATATTACGCCGCTGTCCGCATACTTCGCAAAATCCGTGTATAAAATTATGTTTTGATAATATTAATTCTCACCCCTTTGTAACAGACTTCAACAGCTTTTGTAAGACGCCAAACTATCAAACTAATAAAGTTTATCCACTTAAAAAACAAACGCTCACAGGCTCCGGAAAGGCTTGTATTGCTCACCCCTGAAAGCACACTATACCCTTAAATGCTCCCCAAGACCGAATAAGCGGATATTTTTTAAATTGTAAATAACCATAAGACACCTTAAAAGCTATTACAGACAATTTAATCTATACTGCTATGCCAATTCTCTTGCACCTCCTTTGAAATACCGACCGTATATGTCACAGACAAATAAAAGGGTACACCAATCCAAGCCTGTTAATAAACAGACTTTTTGAATTAGTGTACCCGTATTTGATGAATGATGAATTGATTATTGAGTAGTGAGATTCTCCTATGGAGAACGCCTGCTGACAGCAAGGCTTTGATATACGGCTACGTATTCACTTCCATTATTATTATATGCATTTTTGCACCGAATGTCAACGAACAATATAATTCACAATCAGACGTTGCGAAAATAATAACCAACTAAAAAAAATATTGAAACACCGCTATAAATCACTCCAAAATATGAGAATATTCTGTTCATTCGCTTTCAACGTAATGTTTTACTGCATATTTGTTGAAAAAAATTGTAGTTTTGCACAAAAATATCCTTTACTATTTTTTGAATAACTTTTGTCAAGATATACAACCAAAACCAACGCTTAAATTCCTTTGCTTTTGGAAGTTTGCTTGAGAGGATAAGACTGTAAAGCCCAGATTCGTTGATAATCCAACCGCCTCGCTGTCCTAAACTCGATAACGATTCGTTATTGAGTTTATCCTCGTCATCGACATGGTCTGACAAAGCTTTGCTCGGATTAGTGTACCCGAGAATGTCAGCCACATCCTTTCCGACAAACCACGGCTCGCCGTCAATTTCCATAGTCCTGATGCTGCCGAATTGTTCATTCCGGAAAACCTTGATTTCGTTCATCTCCGAAAAACCACATCCTTTATTGTTTTGTAAAACCCGATTCTGCATATAACTAAAGGACTGTCACTATCTCTACTATTTAAGAACTACAGGTCTACTGTTAATACGTTCGGCTACATGGGAGATGAACCCACTTATTTACTCATTGTTGGTAAATGTTTCAAAATTACCATAACCGCCGCCGTCCCGCAATGCCTTATCAATAGCTTGATTGATAAATTCATTAGTACTTATTCCTTTGTCTTTTGCCGCTGTCTGGATAATTTCTTTTTTCCCTTTTGGAACAACTAAATTTATTCTGTCATAATTGTTGCTAATGTATTTATTTACGGCTCTTTGTTGACTTTTACGTACTGTCATTTTACATCACCCCACTTAAAATATGATACATAGAATATTATAGCAAAAGATATATATTTATGTAAATAGTATATTTGCACAAATATATAACATTTTCTTTATGCATTATTCCGACTTGTATATTTGCGTAAATAGTGCTATGATATAGACACAGCCGAACAACCGATAGGCTGAATACATTTTTGGAAAGAGGTCATCACTATGACGAACAAAAACGAACTTGAAAAAACCATCCATGAACTCCGAGAAATGGAAACCATGAAAAAAGAACTTGAAGCCGAAATTGAAGCACTCAAAGACACGCTGAAAGCTGCTCTGAACGAAGCACACACCGAAGAAATGATAATCGGTACTTCTATTGTAAGATTTACTACCGTTACAAGTAACCGCTTTGACTCAACCGCATTCAAAAAAACATACGCTGAACTTTACAAAGCATTCACCAAACAGACAACCTCACGCCGTTTTACAATCTCATAAGAAAAATGCCCTTGCTAAACCGACAATAAAGCAAGGGCGAACAACCAAAACCAACAAAAGGGGCGGTTGCTAAATATATTATATGCTTACCGCCCCCGAAAGTCAATATCAATTTTATTGAATGAAGGGAAGACAACACTATGAAACAGATAACAAAATCATCAAGACTGCTTGCTCTTTTGGAGAGAATGTTCCGTGATATCAATCATGACTTCTTTAATGACGAACTGGACACGCCTGTAATAACCGTGACCCCCTCTCCAAAATGCTATGGCTATTATACAGCTTATAACGCATGGGAAACCAAAGGAACACCCAAAAGAGAAATTAATATCAGCAGCGGCACGCTTAACCGCCCGATAGAGGATATCTTTGAAACCCTCTTACATGAGTGCATACACTTTTACAACGATACAATTCTTAATACTCAAGACACATCAAGACAAGGACACTATCACAACAAACATTTTAAAAATACCGCCGAAAGTCATGGATTGTTATGTAAGACAACTAAAACGTATGGATGGTCAATAACAGAACTCACAGACGAAAGCCTTGAATATGTATGGTCACATGACGAATATAAAGAGGTAGAAATGAACAGGTCGGATGGGTATACCGCTGTGGCTGTGGGCAATAACAGCAGGAGTAACGGTCTGACACCCGGTACACCGTCCAAAACAAGAAATAGAAGTCTCCGCTACATATGCCCGAAATGTAATACAATCATTCGTGCAAATAAGATTGTATCTGTTATATGCGGCAACTGCCTTATACCTTTTGAACAAAGATAACCCCAACTAATTGAACGGAACACCGAAAACCACCGGACAAAGGGCGGCTTATCACCGCCCGCAATACCCAAAATCAAAAAATGAAAGAGGAGAACATTATGAAAAAATCAAACAAAAAGACCGATATGCCCACTTGCGAAAAAATAAACATGACACTCTTCGAGTTGGAAGAATACATTAATTCCAAAAGGAATAATAGACTTATTTACACATACGAAAATAACAACAACCTTATCGGCAATAATGTGTATATAAAAATAATTTTTAATACAGTCACTGCATCCCGTTACACAAACAGCATTGTTTTTTTCGATACCGACAAAGGATATTCGACCGAACCCAACAGTAATTCCCTTCACATCTACGGTATTAATAAAATCATTGTTGAGCCTATCTATTCGGGATGTAGTGCAATTACGATAGAGTCCACTATCGGCTCACAGAAAATAAAATACGTTATCCTTTACGACTACGAAGCTGATTGAAGTGTACTAAATATATACCGCTCCGAACGACAGAGCGGTATTATTTTTTGTAAATACTAATTCACAAATTATACTGTTTAGAACCTTGAAAGTTCTAACACTTTTTAAAACGCTGTTATAATGCGGTTTTCAAGAGCGTTTCTTTTAAGAGAAAATAAGATAATATAGATTTTTTCCAACAGGAAACCGAACAGGATAATTATTTAAAAATATATAATCCCTTATGTATGCTTAACCTGTTTTTGAACAATGCCGTTCAAAATATGCAGCTCAAAGCAAAAACATATCAGATATACTTTTCGTATTATTCCGCTGTATGATTTTCATATGCTTTTACTCTGCGATAAAATGTATCAGGTTTAATTCCTAACTCTGACATTGCCTGCCGTGCAGTCATTTCTTTGTTTTTCCAACGCTTGTAAACATATTCAAATTGCTGTACATTAATCTTTATCGGCTGTCTGCCTTTGTATTTGCCTTGCTTTTTCGCTTCCGCTATGCCCTCACGCTGTCGCTCTAACAGGCAATCACGCTCAAACTCTGCCAATCCTGCAAATATCGTAAACATTAACTTTCCCTGTGGTGTTGTGGTGTCGATATGCTCTTTATCGGAAATAAGGTTTACTCCCTTTTCATGCAGTACCTCTACAAGTTTAATAAGGTCTGCTGTACTTCTTGCAAGTCTGGAATAGCTTTCAATAACGAGTGTGTCACCCGAACGAATAAAAGACAACATTTCCTTAAGCTGTGGACGGTATGTATTCTTTCCGCTGATTTTTTCGGAAAACACCTTTTCAACTTCATACCTCTGCATTATCGTGTCTTGTCTATCTGTATGCTGCTGTTCCGTTGATACTCTGATGTAACCGATTTTCATAAAGGATAACCCCCTGATATTTGCTTGTTGGATATATTATAACATATTATCGCATTAAGGTCAATATAATAAATGCGATATAGCAAAAATATTTTTATAATTTATATGCTATGCTTTTGGGAGTATTTTTTATATAGCTTTAGAGTACACTCTATTGCGATATTTTTAAATAAAATAACAGCCGCTGTACTCCAAAAGGAATGACAAGCGACTGTATGCGTTTATTGTTCTGTTTATAGTATATGGTAAAACTGTGGTAAAATAATCATCAGATTACTGTAAATACACAACATATAGCAATTATATCAATCTCATTATACTATATATTGCGGTTTATTTGTCGAGCTGTTTCATCGTCGGGAACAAAAGCACATCTCTTATTGCCGGGGAATCCGTAAGAAGCATACACATTCTGTCTATACCGAAACCTATGCCGCCTGTGGGTGGCATACCTATTTCAAGTGCGTTGAGGAAATCCTCATCCGTGCGGTTGGCTTCTTCGTCACCCTGTGCAAGAAGTTCTTCTTGTGCCTTGAAACGCTCACGCTGGTCTATCGGGTCGTTAAGCTCACTGTACGCATTAGCCATTTCCCAACCGTTCATGAAGAACTCAAATCTCTCAACATAATCGGGATTATCGGGCTTTCTCTTTGTAAGCGGGGAAATTTCTACCGGGTGATCCATAAGGAAAGTAGGCTGTATAAGATGCTCCTCTACATACGCTTCAAAGAACAGATTGAGAATATCTCCTTTTTTATGGTGCTGCTGATATTCTATTCCCTTTTCATCAGCTATGGCACGAGCCTGTTCAAGGGTTTCAATTTCATTGAAATCAATTCCGGCATATTTCTTTACGGCATCTACCATTGTAATTCTTTCAAACGGTTTGCCGAGGTCTATTTCTATACCGTTATATATAATCTTTGTTGTTCCGAGAACCTCCTGTGCAACATAACGATAGAGATTTTCCGTAAGATCCATCATGCCGTGATAATCGGTATATGCCTGATAGAGTTCCATAAGGGTAAATTCGGGATTATGTCTTGTATCAAGACCCTCATTTCTGAACACCCTGCCTATTTCATATACTCTTTCCAGACCGCCGACAATAAGTCTTTTCAGATACAGCTCAAGGGAAATACGGAGTTTAAGATCCTCATCAAGTGCATTGAAATGAGTTTCAAACGGACGTGCTGCCGCCCCGCCTGCATTTGATACGAGCATGGGAGTTTCAACCTCCATAAAGCCCTGCGAATCAAGGTACTTTCTTATTGCACTGATTATCTTCGAGCGTTTTATGAATGTATCCTTTACTTCCTCGTTCATTATGAGATCAACATACCTCTGACGATAACGCATATCGGTATTTGTAAGACCGTGGTACTTTTCGGGCAATATCTGTAAGCTTTTTGAAAGAAGCTTTATTTCCGAAGCATGAACGGATATTTCCCCCGTCTTTGTTTTGAAAACCTCTCCCTTAAGTCCCACGATATCGCCTATATCCATTTTCTTGAAAAGCTTATACTCGTCTTCGCCTATCGCATCCCTTGCAACATAAGACTGAATAGTACCCGTAAGATCCTGAATATGACAAAATGATGCCTTACCCATTACCCTCTTGGACATTATTCTTCCGGCAACAGATACGCTTTTGCCTTCAAGCTCCTCAAAATTATTCTTTATATCACTGCTATGGTGTGATGCATCATATTTGGTTTCAATAAAAGGATCTCTGCCCGCTTCCTTAAGCTCGGCAAGCTTATCACGTCTTACCTTAAGCAGGCTGTTTATATCCTGTGTTGAATTATTACCCTGCTGTGTCTTTTCAGCCATTTTATTCTTTCCTTTCACTCAGTCAATTCGACTTACAATGTTATTTCAAGTATTACAAATTCATTCTCTCCGCCGGGGGTTTCAACCTTAACAGTTTCACCAACTGTTTTTTCAAGCAGTGCCTTTCCGACAGGTGATTCATCAGATATCTTTCCATTAAACGGATCAGCCTCGCTTGAGCCGACTATCTGATATAAAACATCCTCATCAAAATCACGGTCATGTACCTTGACGGTTGAACCTATATGAACCTTTTCTGTGGAAAACTCACTTTCGTCTATAACTTCAACATTACGAAGTATCGTTTCAAGTTCTTTAATCCTTGCTTCAAGCTTAGCCTGGTCATTTTTTGCTTCATCATATTCACTGTTCTCGGAAAGGTCGCCCTGTGCCCTTGCAGTCTGGAGGTTTTCTGCAATTTCCTTACGTTTTACTGTTTTAAGCTCATTAAGCTCCGCCTCATATCTCTTTTTGCCCTCTGCCGTAAGTTTGATTTTAACCTGTTTCTCATCCATTTATAACGACCACCTTTTTTAGATTTTGTAAAATACCATACCTAATATTATAGTGATTATACCTTTTGATGTCAAGCCAAAAACTGCATTTTTTGCCTTTCCGTTACACAAGCGGTTACCTTACGGTACTTTTTCAAATACACTGCATGGATATAAAAAAGCCTTCCAAAGATATCATTCCTCAGAAGGCTCTATTTCATGGTAATGTGTCCATAATTTATATTAACATTATTTTTTATATTGTATTCATTTGAAAGTCCGAGAATATAGTCTGTACTCACACTGTAGAGCTTTGACAATTCAATAAGCATATCAACCGGCAGTGTACGCTTTCCGTTTTCGTACAGACTGTATTGCTGCTGTGTTATTTTAAGATAATCTGCAACCTGCTTTTGCGTCAGATCCCTGTCCTCTCTTATGTCCCTCAAGCGTTTTATAAATATAGTAATCACCCCTGATATAATTTTACATACATTTATACTAATGTGTTGACTTTACATCTATTTAGATGTATAATATTTTTGGTACATTCGTATGAATGTATACAATGATATTATACGGAGGTAATGAAGATGTTAAAAAAAGAAAATGCAAAATACCGCAGGAAAATTTTAGCCTGCACTCTTGCAGTTTCAACCATCACCGGCAGCATTATTATGACATCAGGCGGCAATTATGCATCTGCCGTAACGAGTATTGAAGAAATCAAAAACAATCAGGTGGGCGTCTGCGGAGTTTTTACAGATAACTGGGGACCGGATTCGGATATTCCCATGAACGATGACGACGGCGACGGTATATGGGAGGCAAAGATTGAATTTGATGTCAAAGAAGAGTACATTACAGATTGGAGCTGCGACGGCGAACCGACAAAAGAGGGAAGCGGCATACAATTTAAAATCCGTCTGAATAACGAGTGGTCGGACTGTTGGGGAAACTATGACGGCAGGAACGGCTCATACAACAGTCAATACAATTATGGCATTCCGGCATCCCAAGTAAAGGCAGGCAATCATGTTTCATTCACAGCATATCTTGACACAAACAGAAATGACCCTCTTGCAATAAAGGATGGAGCAGTTGACGAGAATGACGCACCTGATTATTACTATCTTGCAGGAGGATATAAGGATCTTACGGTATATCCGGGATTTGCGGGATATGAATGGGAGGAAAATGATGCCGGAGGTATAACTATTACACAATACTACGGTGATGATAAAAAAGCTGTCATTCCCTCGGAAATTATCGGTAAACCTGTTACGAGCATTGGAGGGGAAGCATTTTCGTCCTGTGAAAAATTAACAAGTATAGACATACCCGACAGTGTTAAGGAAATAGGATACGGAGCATTCAGCTTCTGTACAGGTCTGACAAACATAACGATACCCGACAGTGTCACAAGCATTGGAGATGACACATTTTTGGGATGTACAAGTCTTACAAGCATAACAATTCCCGGAAGTATTACGAGCATTGGAGGGGGAGCATTTTCGTCCTGTGAAAAATTAACAAGTATAGACATACCTGACAGCGTTAAGGAAATAGGAGGCGGAGCATTCAGCGAATGTTCAGGTCTGACAAGCATAACGATACCCGGAAGTGTTACGAGTATAGGGGAATATGCTTTTGCTGATTGTACAGGTCTGAAAAATCTGACGATAGAAAATGGCGTTACGAGCATAGGTGATTATGCATTTTGTGGATGCAGCGGTCTTACAAGTATAACGATACCCAAAAGTATTACAAGCATAGGTTGCTCTCCATTTTCCGAGTGTACGGGTCTGACAAGTATTAATGTTGATTCAGACAATGAAAAATACTCATCCGATGAGAATGGGGTTTTATTTAACAAGGATAAATCTGTTTTGACAGTATATCCCGCAGGTAAAAAAGGCGACTATATAATTCCGGACTATGTTACAAGTATAGGAAGCAGAGCATTTCAGAGCTGTACGGCTTTGACAAGTATAATTATACCTGACAGCGTTACAAATATAGGCGATGCGGCTTTTTTGAGTTGTAAGGGACTGACAAGCATAGATATACCCGACAGTGTTACAGAAATAAAGGAATGGACTTTCGGCAACTGTACATC
>CANQAJ010000073.1 GCA_947589365.1 uncultured Clostridia bacterium
TTTATATTTTTACATTGAAAAAATATATACTTTTGGGTATAATCATTATCGTAATGAAATATGTTTTTACATACATTTTACAATAATATGATAATTGATTTTAAAATAATATGTTATGATTCAAGCGGGAATGAAAAATGCACCTGTGAGGAAAGGGGAACAGTAAGATGATTTTATGTGTTGAGGACGATTCGGCAATTTGCGACCTTATGATATATACACTCAATTCCGCAGGTTTTGAGGCAAGAGGGGCGGATTGCGGAGAAAAGCTTTTTGAAATACTCAAAACAGTGAAGCCGCAGCTTATAATGCTTGATATAATGCTTCCGGGTGAGGATGGTATAGAAATACTTAAAAAGCTTAAATGCAGCAGTGCGACTGAGGATATTCCCGTCATTATGGCTACTGCAAAGGGAACGGAATACGATAAAGTCAAGGGTCTTGACCTGGGAGCCGATGATTATCTGACAAAGCCTTTCGGAATGATGGAAATGGTTTCCCGTGTCCGTGCTGTTCTCAGACGGACGGAAACAAGGAGTGCCGCTAAGATTTTGCGGCTCGGCGGACTTACGGTAAACACGGGTGAGCATACTGTTTTTGCCGATGGAGAGCGTGTACAGCTTACACTCAAGGAATATGAGTTACTTAAAACATTTATGGAAAACCTCGGTCTTGTTTTTACTCGTGACCAACTTCTTCAAAGTATATGGGGAGAAAGCTATATCGGTGAAACGAGAACAGTTGATGTTCATATAGGCACACTGCGTACAAAGCTTGGAAAATGCGGAAATTATATAGAAACAGTGCGTGGTGTCGGTTATCGCATGGAGGCGAGATTATGACAAAGCGTATATTCCGTTCGATTTTCCTTGTTGCACTTTGCGTTTTTGCGGCGTCTATCATACTTCTTGTCGGTGTTTTATATAATTATTTCTCAAATGTACAAAAGGATCGTCTAAAAATGCAGACGGAGCTTGTTGCACAGGCGGTTTCAAACGAGGGAATAAAGTATTTTGACGGACTTGATACCGACATAGCACGCATAACATGGATAGACAAGGACGGTTCGGTACTTTATGATAACAAATCAAATTCCGATAAAATGGAAAATCATCTCGAGCGTGAGGAAATAAAGGCGGCACTCGAAAGCGGTTCGGGGGAAAGCGTCAGATATTCCAATACACTGATGGAAATGGCATTTTATTGTGCAAAACGTTTACCGGACGGAACGGTATTGCGTATGTCAATTTCACAGAATACGCTGCCTGTGCTGCTTTTCGGAATGTTTCAGCCTATATGCATGATTTTTGTAATTGCAGTCGTTTTGTCGCTTGTGCTTGCATTCAGATTGTCAAAGCAAATAGTAAAGCCTCTCAATGAGCTTAATCTTGACGAACCTCTGAGCAATGAGGGATATGACGAACTGTCCCCTCTGCTAAGAAGAATAGATACACAGCAAAAGCAGATAAGAAAGCAAAGTGATGAGCTAAGGCAGAAGCAAAGCGAATTTGAAACCGTTACAAAGGGAATGAGCGAGGGTATAATACTTCTCAATCAGAAAATGAATATTCTTGCTGTAAATCCGACTGCTGTACGTATTTTCAAAACAAGCGGTGACTGCGTTGGAAAATCCGTATTATCAGTAAGCAGGAACCTTGAGCTTCAATCGGTTCTTCTTAAGGCACAAGAGGGAAAGCACAGCGAAACAGTAACAGCAATAGACGGAGTAAGATATCAGTTTATTGCAAGTCCCGTATGCTCGGACGACCCCGTGGCAGGGATTGTATTACTGATGCTTGATGTTACGGAAAAAGAAAAATCCGAGCAGATGAGGCGTGAATTTACCGCTAATGTATCACATGAGCTTAAAACACCACTGCACACTATAGCGGGCTCTGCCGAGCTTCTTGAAAACGGTATGGTCAGGGATGAAGACAAGAAGGAGTTTTATAAGCGTATTCATAATGAAGCACAGCGTATGATAAGCCTTGTTGAGGATATCATACATTTATCACATCTTGACGAGGGTGCGGAGGATATGAAGCGTGAAAATGTTGATCTATATAAGCAGGCGGAGGAAACGGTATGTCTTTTATCAACAGAAGCGGAAAAGTCGGATATAAGTATAACACTTGAGGGACAGTCTGCCGTAATTTTGGGGATACCGCAGCTCTTGCAAAGCATTATCTATAATCTTTGTGATAATGCCATAAAGTATAATCATAATGGCGGCAGCGTTGATATTGGGATAGAGGATAATGGCAGCTCGGTTATATTGACGGTTTCCGATACGGGAATAGGAATACCGGAAGAACACAGAGAAAGGATTTTTGAAAGATTTTACAGAGTTGACAAAAGCCGTTCAAAAGAATTGGGCGGGACGGGACTTGGTCTTTCAATCGTAAAGCACGCCGCAAGGCTGCACAATGCAGAAATTAATCTTGACGGCAATCCTGGCGGCGGAACGGTTGTTACGGTGACATTTCCGAAAAATGAACAGTCGGGGCAAAATTGAATATAAAATGCAGAATGTTGAATTTCAGAATATGAAAACTGTTTAATTCACATTCTGTTTTTGTATAAGGATGAATTACAAATAATCCGATAGAAAATGTTATGCTTTACAAAAACTTTACAAAAGCATGATATCGGATTTGATGTACATTTGATAATATTAACGCAGATAAATATGAGAGGAAAAGCAGTTTTATGGATATTTTTGATATACTTACGCTGATCGGCGGGTTATGTCTTTTTTTATTCGGCATGAATACAATGGGGCAGTCTCTTGAACGCAGAGCGGGGGATAAGCTTCGCTCACTTCTCGGAAAGCTAACAACGAATAAGATCGCAGGTCTGCTCACGGGACTTGGCATAACGGCGGTAATACAAAGCTCCTCGGCAACTACTGTCATGGTAGTGGGCTTTGTAAATTCGGGGCTTATGACTCTTAAACAGGCAATAAATGTAATAATGGGAGCAAATATAGGTACAACCGTAACAGCGTGGCTGCTAAGCCTTGCGGGAATAGACAGCGGAAATATATTTATTCAGCTTCTTAAGCCAACCTCGTTTACTCCTGTTCTTGCACTTATCGGTATAATTTTCAATATGTTTTCAAAAAATGCCAAAAGAAAAGATACAGGTATGATACTGCTCGGTTTTGCAACTCTTATGTTCGGTATGGAAACAATGTCGGGTGCGGTTTCGGGACTTCGTGATGTTCCGGAATTTCAAAACCTTTTCATTATGTTTAAAAACCCGATTTTAGGTGTATTTGCAGGTGCCGTCCTTACGGCAATTATACAGTCAAGCTCGGCGTCTGTCGGAATATTACAGGCACTTGCAGTCACGGGTCAGATATCCTACGGTGCGGCTGTTCCCATTATAATGGGTCAGAATATAGGAACTTGTGTAACAGCATTGATTTCCTCGGTTGGGGCAAATAAAAATGCTAAGCGTGCTGCTTTGGTGCATTTGTCATTCAACGTTATAGGCTCTGCCGTGTGGCTCACAATATTCTGCATATTCAGTGCTATAACAAATCCGATTATACTTAACGAATCCGCTACACTTTTCGGTATTGCGGTTATCCATTCTATTTTTAACATATTGTGTACTTTGCTTATGCTTCCGCTTTCGGGAGTGCTTGAAAAGCTTGTTGCCAAGCTTATACCTGATACAAAGAATCCGGAAAATGCCGCAGAGCTGGACGAACGTCTGCTTATGACGCCGCCTATTGCACTCGAACGCTGCCATGAGGTAACGGTCGATATGGCAAACATAGCCGTGAATGCACTAAATATGTCACTTGACTCGCTTTATGCCTACACACCGGAGATTGCCTCGGATATCCGTGAAATGGAGGAAAAAACCGATCATTATGAGGATATACTCGGAACGTATCTTGTACGGCTGAGTACAAGACAGATAAGCGAGGACGACAGTGCCGAAGCAGCAAAGCTTTTGAAAATGATAGGTGATTTTGAGCGTATAGCGGATCATGCGGTAAATATAGTTGAATCGGCGGAGGAGATGAGGGAAAAGGATCTGAGCTTTTCACCTGAAGCCGCTGCAGAGCTTGAGGTTCTGTCAAAGGCAGTCAGAGAAATACTTGACTTATCACTTACAGCCTTTACAGACGATGACCTTGACTCGTCGGCACTTGTCGAGCCGCTTGAAGAGGTTATAGACAATCTCAAGGAGCAGATGAGGACAAGACATATCATGCGGCTGCAACGCAGGGGATGTTCGATTGACGCAGGCTTCATATGGTCGGATCTTCTGACAAACCTTGAGCGTACATCCGATCATTGCTCTAATATAGCAGGCTGTGTTACGGATATGGCAGAGCATAATATGAATATCCACGAATCCCTCCGTGAAAGTCGTGAGGACAGCAGATTTTTCCGTGAGAGATTTAAAGATTACACACAGAAATATATGTTATCGGCGGTTTGAAAATAATATTGTTTTATGATATGAAAAGAGCCATATCCTATGAAAAAACTTAAGCTTTATTGGGATTATCGGATCCGGAAAAAGAATAAAAAACAGGGGAAATTTTATTTGTTATGACATAATATCCGACAGAAAAAATATCTTACATAACAGGTTTCAATGATATTTGTACACGGAATATTCATATTTTTTGTACATTATTGCTATGTTGGTGACACTTTTTCTTAGCATTTTAACGTTTTTTAAAAAAATTGTATAAAATATTAGAAAATGCGTGACATTTCAATTTTTTTGTTATATAATATAACCACAGGGTTGTTTAAGGTATATTTAATAACGCTTAACAGAAATTTATTTATCAAAGGAGGAGGATATCAATGTATAGCATGATATCTTACTGGTTGAAGTTTTACAGACATGAGTGTGGACTTACTCAGCAGCAGGTTGCCGACAGGCTGAAGATTGAGAGATCTACATATACGTATTACGAAACCGGAAAAACAAAACCCGATATTAACACACTTATTAAAATAGCAAAGGTTTATGGTATTAATTACCAGAAGCTCCTTGAGGGCGTTGAGGAAGAGCTTGAGGCAGCAGTTGCCGAGATTCATTCCGGTCCCGAGGATGACGAAACATACAAGTATCGTACCCACGCTACAACGAAGTATGAGGTTGAGTTGCTTTTTGTAGTTCGTAACCTCAATCCGAAGCAGAGAAAAGAAGTTATGAATCTTGCTAAAGATTTTGTAAGAAAGGCAGAAAAAGAAGCTTAATATTAGTTATACACTAATACAACCTGTTGAATTAGTGCGTTTGTGGTGTTATCGGCAGATATCATAAGCGATGCATTTACAATTTATCCGACAATATCGGTGAAGATCGATGTTGTCGGATTTTTTGGTTTATAACAAAACGGACAGCCGTAAGCCTTTCTCTTAGCTGTCCGTTTTGTTATTTTCTGTAAATTGATATAATGAAGCCATGCATTGACTGAAATGTTGAAGCATATTATAGAATAACGGGACCGAATCTGTCATCCGGATACTCAACAGCCTTTATTTTCCCTGTTTTTTCATCGATTTCAATTATGGAATAATTCTTTGTGAAGCCGACAGAGCCGGGGTTAAGGACAAGCATACCGCTTTCAACGGTTGTAAGCTGTTTGTGAGTATGCCCGAAAATAACAATATCGCTCCCGTTTTGCCTGCCGAGATTGACAATTCTTTCTATTCCCTGCTTTACACCGAAGAGATGACCGTGTGTCATGAATATTTTTTTCCCGGCAAGCTCAATAGTGAGAAAGTTTGGTTCGCTGCAATACCAGTCGTTATTTCCGCAGACGGAATAAAGAGCCTTGTCATTATATCCTGACAGAGCGGCATTAATATCACGGCATCCATCCCCGCAGAATAAAACAACATCAGCACTTCGGTGTTTCCTCAGTGCGTCTTTCATAGCTGCGACATCTCCGTGACTGTCGGAAAAAACAAGAATTTTCATAACGTACCTCCGTAAGAAATTTTATAACAGACTTAACATTTTTTGAAATTCAGACATATTTCGATAAGGGTGGTGATTTTTATGAACAGTAAGGATGCGGATAAGCTTTTTGAGAAGCTGTCGCCGGATCAGCAAAAAAAAGTCAAGA
The DNA here is from genome assembly GCA_947589365.1 of uncultured Clostridia bacterium. GTDB lineage: Bacteria > Bacillota > Clostridia > Oscillospirales > Acutalibacteraceae > UBA1213. The sequence goes on from CANQAJ010000073.1 coordinate 6,113, forward strand.
ATATACTGGCTGATAAGGCACAGACCGAAAGAATATTAAAAACACCTCAGGCACAGGCTTTGCTAAAAAAACTGATGGGAGAGAACAAAAATGGCTGATATAATGGAAGCCGTAAATTCAATTTTAAGCGATCCGTCGGCAATGGAACAGGTAAAGGCACTCGGCGGTATGCTCGGGATAGGGGACAGTGAGGGGAATAAATCCGCGACACCTGTGCAAACACCGCAGCAGACTGCCGCATCAGACACCATAACCTCACTTTTGTCCTCACTCGGTAATAATAATAACAGCACGGTTAAGGCGGTAAATGCTCAGCAGAGTATTCCGAACGGAAATATGCCGAGTCCCGAAATATTAGGCATGATAATGAAATTTGCACCGATTTTAAGTTCAATGAACGAGGAAAACGACAGCACACGACTGCTTCATGCCTTAAAGCCGTTTTTAAGTGAGAAAAGGCAGAAACGGGTTGAGCAATCCGTAAAGTTACTCGGGATAATGAAAATCCTGCCGATGGTCAAGGAAATAGGATTATTTTAATATTGACTTATGACTGTGGTGAGGTGACTGAGATTTGGACAAGAAAGAATTTGACAGAATGAAAAGTGAGGCGGAAAAAAGGATGAAAGAAATTTATTCCGAATCTCAGTCGGAGCCGCAGGAGCAGGATAAAGCGGTCGAATCGGACAAGCCGTCCCCGCCGCCGGCTCAGAAGCAGGAGAGTACAGTAAACAGTATTATTAACACTCTTTTCAAAGATAAAGATAAAACCGTAATACTTGCATTATTGCTGCTTCTGATGGACGACAGGGACGGAAAAACCGATTACAGCCTACTACTTGCCCTAATATACATCCTCTTAGATTAGGCGGTGTACCGCCGCTGTCCATTAAGCGGTTTCGCTCACTGCGTTCGCTTTGATTATTATTGTGTCGTTGAGTTTGCTTGTCGAAAAACGTAAGACAATATTGTGAGCGGCTCGCAAGTAGAAATCAAATTATTCTCTGACCTGTCCGTCACCCTCAACTATGTATTTCATTGAGGTAAGCTCGAAAAGTCCCATGGGACCTCTTGCATGGAGCTTCTGCGTTGATATACCGATTTCCGCACCAAGACCGAACATTCCGCCGTCTGTGAAACGTGTTGAGGAATTTACATATACAGCCGCCGCATCAACCTGATCCTTGAATATATTTGCGTTTTTGTAATTATCTGTGACAATACACTCGCTGTGTCCCGTGGAATATTTTGCAATGTGCGACAACGCTTCGTCTATGTCCTTGACAACCTTGACAGCAAGAATATAATCATTGTATTCGGTATCCCAGTCAATCTCCATAGCGGGTACTACACTGTCACCGAGTATTTTTCTTGTCCGCTCACAGCCCCTCAGCTCAACATTCTTTTCGTCAAGCCTTTCCTTTATGACAGGAAGGGCTTTTTCCGCAATCTTTTCATGCACAAGTATGGTTTCTATTGCGTTACATACGGAAGGGCGTGAGGTTTTGGCGTTATAGATTATATCAGCCGCCATAGCCGTATCTGCATATTCATCAACATAAACGTGACAGTTGCCCGCACCTGTTTCAATAACAGGAACCTTTGCATTTTCCACAACAGCACGTATAAGACCCTTTCCTCCGCGCGGTATGAGTACGTCAAGATAATCAGTGAGAGCCATAAGCTCAGCGGAGGATTGACGTGTCGTGTCCTCAATAAGCTGAATGCAGTTTCTGTCAAGACCCACACTCTCTATAGCATCACGCATGATATCGGCAATACATTTATTTGAATTGATTGCTTCCTTGCCGCCCCTGAGTATAACAGCATTTCCGCTTTTCAGACAAAGCACGGCCGCATCTGCCGTAACATTGGGACGAGCCTCAAATATAATGCCGATAACACCGAGCGGAACACGCACTTTTGTAATTTTAAGACCATTCGGTCGTGTTCCGCCGGATATAACCGTACCGATAGGGTCGGGGAGGGCGACAACCTCCATAACGCTGTCGGAAATACCCTTGATTCTGCTTTCACTGAGCATAAGTCTGTCGAGTAATGAAGCGGAAAGACCGTTTTCTCTGCCGTTATCAAGATCGACCTTGTTTGCCTTAATAATCTTGTCGGCATTATCGCAAAGTGCCTTGGCTATTGCCGCCAGTGCATCATTTTTCTTTTGCTCACCTGCCGAAGCAAGAGTTCTCGAAGCTGTTTTTGCCTTAGCTCCCATTTCTTCAATAACTGTCATAGTCACAAACCTCCATTGTTTTAAGATTTATAATGATATAAAGATATCCTGCTTACATTATAGGCGGCGACCACAGGCTATGCCTTTGGAATCCGCAAGCATTTGAAAAGGCACCGTCTGCCCGCCGTGAGTTCTGCTAAATCTTGCCCTCTTCGGCTATGAACATTGTACCTATTTGTTCGCCGTTAAGAAGCTTGTATATATACTCGGGATCATCACCCCTCATAACACAGGTGTTGATTCCCGCAGCAGTTGCCGCAGCCGCGGCCGTGATCTTAGTCGCCATTCCTCCTGTTCCTCTGTTGGAAACAGAACCGCCCGCCATCCTGCGGATTTCTTCGTCAATGTGATAAACAGTGCTTATCTTCTTTGCATCGGGATCGTTGCGTGGATCCGTTTCATAAAGTCCGTCTATGTCTGTAAGAATTATCAAAAGATCCGCTCCGACAAGATCCGCAACAATAGCGGAAAGATTATCGTTATCTCCGAAATTCGCTCCGATAAGCTCGTCTGTCGCAACTGTATCATTTTCATTTACAATCGGAATTATGCCCATTTCAAGCAGCGTCTGAAATGTATTGACAACGTTCTGCTTTGAAAATTCATTAAGAACAATATCCTTTGTAAGAAGTATCTGTGCAACATAGTTGTTATATTCTCCGAAAAACTTATCATACAAAAACATAAGCTCACACTGTCCGACGGCGGCAAGAGCCTGCTTATAGCGTGTTTCCTTGGGGCGTTCGCTGAGCTTGAGCTTTCCAACTCCTACACCGATAGCACCCGAGCTTACAAGTATAATCTGTTTTCCGCTGTTATGCAGATCACTGAGAACCTTGCATAGCTTTTCAAGGTTTCTGAGATTGACCCTGCCGTTTTCATATGTCAGGGTAGATGTTCCAACCTTTAAAACAATTCTTCTTGATTGAAAAGTATTCATATAATTTCTCCGTTTTTTCTAAATTATTCCACATACATAATACTACTTTTCTAAGATATCGTCAAGTAATTCCAATACACATTAAAATTATTCGCTGCCCGCCTTGAAATTGTAAATCGGCTTTATGATCTCGTCTATTTCAACGGTATCCTCTATGTTTCCGGTGATATCATCCATTGATTTATATGCCATAGGTGCTTCGTCAATAGTTGAACGACTTACGGAAGTGGTATAAATGCCCTCCATCTGCTTTTTAAATTCCGAAAGAGTCAGAGTTTCCTTTGCTTCACCACGGGTCATAATTCTTCCGGCACCGTGGGGAGCGGAACAGTTCCAGTCGGCATTGCCCTTTCCCGTACAGACAAGACTTCCGTCCCTCATGTTTATGGGGATAAGCAGTACCTCCCCCTTTTTTGCGGAAACGGCACCCTTGCGGAGAATCATACTGTCCGTATCAATGTAGTTGTGTACGGTAGTAAAGCAGTCCTCAACATGAAAGCCCATCCCTTTGATGATTTCGTCCATCATGGTCTTGCGGTTAAGCATGGCGAATTCCTGAATAATCTTCATATCGTGTATATACTGCTCAAAAAGCTCACCCTCAGTGTATGCAAGCTCTTTGGGTACAGATGTATGCTTTGTTGAAGTGAGCTTTTTAAGCTCCTTTTGAATCTGCTTTTCCTTGCCCTCGGCTTTAAGCTTAGCAATAAGCTCATTTATTTCATCCTGCGGACACTGATTAAGCATTTTATAAGCCGTATTCTGATAATAGCTTGCTACCTCAAGACCGAGGTGTCTTGAGCCCGAGTGAATTACAACATAGATTGAACCATCCTCGCCCCTGTCGACCTCAATAAAATGATTGCCCCCGCCGAGAGTACCAAGGCTTTTTTCCGCTTTTATTATATCAATATGGTCAAAGCAATAAAGCTCAAAAAGTCTTGCTTTTTCAATAAATCGGTGTGGCTTTGAGCGTATTGAAAATCCGGAGGGGATTTTCTCACGGATAACCTTGTCAAGCTTTTGAGGCTCAATGAATTTTTCCTTAAGTTTTACGGTTTCCATTCCGCATCCTATATCGACCCCGACAAGGTTAGGCACAGCCTTATCTGTTATGGTCATGGTTGTACCGATCGTACATCCTGCACCTGCGTGGACATCAGGCATAATTCTTATCCGCTGTCCCTCAGCCATAGGCTGGTTGAGCAGATTGATAATCTGTGAGATTGCATTTTGATCAATGACATCGGTAAATACCTTTGCTTCGTTATATTTTCCGTTTAAAGTAATCATTAGTTTGTTTCTCCTTTTGTTAATTGAATGATTTTTTAATAAAATTTGCCTGTATAAAGAAAATGCACCCCTGCTAAAAAAACAGAAGTGCATAAATTACACATATGAAATTCTCCGTAAAATCCGCCCGAAAAACTGCGGGCGGAACAGATATTAACGTGTATCTGCCATATACCAGCAAATTTCATGCTTCTGTTTTGATATGATGTTGTATTGTGTTGGTCGATTTATATATTTCATTGTCATGAAACTCACCGCTTTCTTTAAAATATGTCTTATGATAGCTTATTTTTTCGGATTTGTCAAGCATTTATTGAAATTTTATTATTTTTTTATTAAGTGTTATTTTGCACGAATAAAGGTTATACTAAAACATAGAAAAGTGGGGGTTATTAAAATGATAAATGTTGTAATATGCGGTGACTGCGGAGAAAAAACACTTACAAGGGCTGTTGTGAATGCCTGCACCAAATACGGCGGTGCTGTTGTCTGTGACGGTGATAAGATATACGGCACAGAAAAAGATCCGAAATATCTTGTTTTCAGTATGTGTACACTTGCGGATCTATATTTGCCGGACAGTATAGTGGTTCTCGGTAAGGCACTTATGCAGATACAGAAGTGTATAAAGCTTGATAATACCGTATGTGTGCTTGATACCGATAATAATGCCGCAATAGAGCTGTTGGGAGGTTCCGATGCACTTGCGGTAGGTTGTTCCATGTCGGAGCATGATACACTTACGGTTTCCGGCAACATTGACGAAAATACTTCACTTGTAAGCCTGAGAAGAAATCTTCGGACGTCGTCGGGGGTAATTGAACCACAGGATTTTATTGTCAAGACGGACAGTTCGTTTCCGATTTATCCGAGGCTTGCCGCCGCTTCCGTCCTTCTCCTCGGAGGTACAGACAGCACGGACGGTTTTCAATTCTGAAATTAATTACCGTAATAAAATAAGTATTTATCCGTTTTATACAAATTATAATGCTGTAATAACAAAAAATAATTATATTCGCACTCAAATTTATAATAGCAAGTTAATTTATTGACAAAACCGTATTTA
>CANQAJ010000074.1 GCA_947589365.1 uncultured Clostridia bacterium
GCACTCGTAGCACCAAGGAAATTGGTTACTGTTAATTTATAGCTGCCTGCGTCATCTTCCGTAACATTCTCAATCCTGAGATCCTTGCCTGTCTGACCTACAACGGCTGTTCCGTCCTTATACCACTGATAAGTCTGCTCGCCATCGCTTACGGTGGGTTCAATAACCAGATCGGTTCCTATCTGAACTGCTTTGCTCGACGGGATATTTACCTCTGCCGGTTTTGCTTCCATAACAACAGCTTTTTCGTCTTTTTGTTCTTCTTTTTCTATAACGGATTCGGCGGCAAACGTAACATCAATAATGTTTGTTCCGTCGGTGAGATCCTCGTACTTAACATCAAATGTCATTGTTTTGTTATCGCCTGTTTCAAGATAGCTTCCTGCATATGAAACAGAGTCAATAGCATATCCGTCGGCAGCGGTAACAGTGACAGTCTTTGAATCTCCCTCTTTGAGGGTTTCCATGCCTCCTATTCCCGATACGGTTCCGCCATCGGTATTTGAAAGAATAACTGTTCTTTCCGTTACGGGTTCTGTACCGTCATCCTCAACAGCAGCAATTACAAACGGGCTGAATGATGTGCAGTATACGAGAAGTCCGTACTTGGTGATAACGCAGGGTATCTCCTCAACGCTTATAATTTTGCCTGTTTCATCCTTTGAGAAGTGGTAAGCCTTGAAGGTAACACCCTCATCATCGGGACCGTAGCCCTCGGGGAAGCCCAAACTTATTCTCACAGCCTCACCTGTATTAATTACCTGCTTTTTGCAGACTGTAAGGTTTATATTATAGGTTTCCGTCTTAAGGAGCTTATCTTCATCAACATTTGCAGAGTCCGTTATTGCCTGATCTATTTCCTTCTGTTCGGGTCCGTTCGGAGATGTGACAACAAGTGCCATACGGTGCTTGAGAGCATTGGCAATACCTTGACCGTCGTCTGTTTCCCAATTCTGAGTATCAATATCGAGGTTTTCCATCAGAGTCGGCTGACCGAATACATTCCAATTAAATCCCTGACTTCTGTATGCACAGACAGCACACGGATGTGAACATACATAAGAAACCTTGTTCGGTTCTTTGCCGCTCTTCTGACCTACAAGACCTTTAACACCAAATTCGTAGAGTACACTATCATCCTCCCACATTTCACTTGGTGTGAAATCAAAGGTTATTGTACTTTCGCCGTCCCATTTAAAGTTTTCAATCTTGCTGTATCTGATACCGGATTCATTATGCACACGAACTCCGTTTTCATATTGCAGGCAATCTACATCAAGTCCAACCTCTTCTGTTCCTGTTGGGACAAGGACATCATCATAAACTAACTCTACATGGTATGCACCGGAACCAATCGTAAGACGACCTGTCTGGCTTGGTGATGATTTCTTGATATATGGGGGAGCAACATATGTTCCCGAAGGATTATGGAGCATACCTGTGGTTGCCTCCATAAGGATCGGATCTCCGTAATACGTAAAATCGGTAGTTTCAACACCGCCAAATACCTGTTTGCCGGGAGCAAGTGTGGTAACACCGAATTCGATATATTCAACCTGCGGGAGATTCATATAAAGCTCTGTCGGAGTATCGTAGAAATCGGGGTTGCCTTCGTACAGCATGGGGTCGGGATATGCATAGTACCAGTCCTGAGCCTCCCACTCATTTGTGGTGCTGTTTATCTGATAGAAGCGGCAAATAATGTAATAGCCCTGTGCGGCAGCCTCATTATAGCCCATACCCTTGAAGCTTATCCGATATTCTCCGGACCTTTCTCCATCGCTGTTTACGCTGTTGGGATCATAGAGTACTACAAGACCGTTAGCATAGTTTTTGCGTTCAACACCGTAATTATCGATCTCAAGTACGGGATATTGGAACTGATAATTTGCTTCTGAAAGGATACCCGATGCGATATGGTGAACGCTCATAGCTGTTTCGCCAACCATAAGGTACTCCTGATTTTCATAGCCGTCAACACCATGAGTATCATATTTGCTGTTTATCGGATCGTCCATGGTAGCATCAACGGCATACCATTTTTCGTCAATCTGAACATAATCCCAAATATGAAGCTCTGTTACGGTTTCGTTATGACGATAAACACCCTGTACCATGACACAGGGGATATCAAGCTGATCCATTATCGACTTGAATGCTCTTGTATAGGACTCACACACGCCCTCCTGCTTTACAAGACAACCGTATGATGTGCGGATGAAACCGATATTATCGGGATCGCACACATCCTCAAGACGATATGAGGTGTGATTTGTGAGATAATCGTGTACAAAGGTTACCTGCTTTGCGGTGAGGTTTTCATCCGCCTCAGCTGTGATTTCCTTTGCCTTTTCCACAACATCTGCAAGAGTACTTTCATACTCCTTTACAGCGGCATCGACCTGCTCCTCATTTTCAAAGCCCTGAGTGTAGTAGTTGTCATATCTTCCCGTACCGAGATAGAGATGATAAGTGCCGCCGCCCGAGGTTACACGGAATGAGAGGTTTGAAAAGTCGACATAGAATATGTCGGGGTGATCAAAATAGAAAGCATCTCTTGCCGCACCGTATACGTTCAAAAGATTGGATCTTCCTTCCATATAACTCTCGATCTTCTCCTGGCTCAGGAGATTTTCTGACATATCAAAATCGCCTTTACCGGTTTTGAAAATGCCTTCGCTGTACATAGTTTCCATGGCATCGTAGAATACCCTGGATTCTTCCGAAAGCTGGTTGTAAAAATACTTTTCCCCGACATTTTCGGCGGCTTTAGCACTGAAGCGGTCGGAGTAGAGATCCGGTATTACCGTAAAGCAGGAAACGGAAAGTAATACCGAAAGTGAAAATGCAAGAATTTTTTTCATTTTCATATTTTTTCCTCCATAATAATATTTTAAAATAATAATACAACACATTGTTATGAAAGTCAAGTAAACAATAACGCAGAACAGTGTGATATGTTTGTGGCTGACTATTGTACAATAAGTGAAAATCGGAGTGTTTTCAAATCGGGATTTCAGTGTGTTTTACGTACTAATCCGACAGATACACGCATATTAATAAGCAGAATAAAAAATTTGGAGGCGGCTATGAAAATCAAAAAAATATCGGCAGTATTTCCGGTCGTTTTATTGTTGTTTCTTTCTTTTCCTACAGCGGCTTTTGCAATATCCGACAAGGATATTACCGCTCCGGCGGCGGTATTGATGGATGCGGAAACCGGTGAGGTATTATATCAGAAAAGTCCGCATGAAAAGCGTGCCTGTGCATCAATAACCAAGGTAATGACGCTTGACCTTGTTATGGAGGCACTTGACAGCGGAAAGATAAAATGGACAGATATAGTTACCGCATCCGAACACGCATCATCAATGGGCGGATCGGATATATGGCTTGAGCCGGGAGAAACAATGACGGTTGATGAAATGGTGAAGGCAACGATAGTTGCAAGTGCCAATGATGCGGCCGTTGCACTTGCCGAGTTCATATGCGGTTCGGAAGATGAATTTGTTTCGATGATGAATAAAAAGGCAAAGGAACTGGGAATGAAGGACACAGTTTTCAAAAACTGCAACGGTCTTGACGAGGAGGGGCATATTACAAGTGCCTATGATGTTGCACTTATGTCAAGGGATCTTATCAGACATAAATCCATTTTTAAATACAGTAAGATATGGATGGATACACTTCGTGACGGAAAGACTCAGCTTGTTAATACAAATAAGCTTTTGAAGTCATACAACGGAATAACGGGTCTGAAAACAGGAACTACCTCTCAGGCGGGAAGCTGCATATCCGCAACTGCCGAGAGGGACGGTCTTAGTCTTATAGCAGTTGTTTTGGGAAGCAAAACGGGAAAGGACAGATTTAAGGATGCGGCGGCACTTCTTGATTACGGCTTTGCAAATTATGCAATGTACACCCCCAAGACACCGGATGAAGCTTTCAAGGACATAGGTGTCACAAACGGTATGTATAATAGTGTTAAAACAGAGGTGAAAATTGATGGGGCATTTTTAATAAAAAAGGGAGGGGATAAGGATATCACATACGATATATCACTTCCCGAAAGTATACAGGCACCTGTCGGAAAGGGAGATAAGGTAGGTAAAATAGTATATAAGAGAAGCGGGGAGCGTATAGCGGAATATCCGATAACAGCCGCATCACAGGTTGATGAGATAAGCTTTGGGCAGATTTTCAATCTGATTTTCGGAAGATTGATAAAATAGATATCGGTAAATAACAAAGCCCCCCTCGCTGTCCCGAGGGGGGTACCGGATATGGAAGTTTTTTCGTATGATTATATTCTCATCCGATTACTCTGTATCATCCGAGCTTTCGATGCCATAGGTATATTTAAGATTATAGAGCTTGAAGCCTTCAGTAAAGAGTATATTTGCATCCTCATATTTCTTATAAAGAGTTTCCCCGAACATGATAACGGCAATAAACGTATGACCGTCCATTTCTGCCGAGGCTACAACCGAGGTGCCTGCTTCGTCTGTGAAGCCTGTTTTCATGCCGTCACAGTATTTGGAATAACTTTCGCTTCCGACCTGAAGCATTGCATTTGAATTATACCAATACATGGATGCGGGAAGACTTACCTCGTCACCATCGGTATCATCATCGTTATCCGATAGGGCTGAGGTATCCGAATCATCTGTATCACTGTCCTGTATAAGCTCCCATTCGGCCTCAGCCTTTCCGCAGGAAGCCTTAACCATCGGTACTGTTCGTGCATAGGCAGCAATTTTTGCAAGGTCGGTTGCGGTTGTGTAGTGGTCATCATCGTGCCAGCCGTCCGGAGTTACGTAATGTGTACCCGTACATCCTATTTCCTTAGCCGCTTCATTGACAAGCCCCATAAAGGTTTTAACCGCTTCCTCATTTGAAAGCTTGTCATTCCCGGTATATATCCTTGCCGCATTGACCGCTATGGTATATGCGGCGTCGTTTCCGGATGGCAGAAGAAGTGCATCAAGGAGTGCTTCAAAAGTCATTTTCATACCCGTCTGTAGTCCGGCTGTGCTTGAATCAAATCCTATAAGACTAATCTCATCACCAACGGTTATAACGGTATCCTTGGGTATTATCTTGCTTGCAACGATAGCTGTGAGCATTTTTGTTGTACTTGCGGGATAGCATTTTTTATTCGCATTTCTCTGAAATATTATTTTGTCCGAGGTTGCGTCATAAAGCACAACATACTTTGCCGTTACCTCCTGATTTAAAACCTGTCTGAGAGATTTTTCAAATACACTATTATCAACGGTAAATTTGCCTGTCGGTTCATATAACGGGGTGCTTTCTTCTTCGGAGCTTTCGTCAGCCGTTTTCGTGCTTTCCTCCGGGATACTGCTCTGAGAAATATCATCGTCCGCATTGGCTTCCGTTTTCGGGGAGCTTAACATACCAGACATAGCAGCGACAGCTACACTTCCGCAAAGCAGAACGATTATAGCTGCGATTATTCCCATTTTCTTTATTCCCGAATTTTTTCTTGGAGGTTTTATGTTTTTCGGAGGGACTTTTCTAAAGGTAACCTCGTTTCCTGTTTTGTCCGAGCTGCTTGATATATCGACAAATTCGTCTTTTTTTTCCTGCATTGTAATTTTCCTTTCACGTAAATAATTGTGCAGCAACTGCCATAATATTATGCCATTAATTATGGCTGTATGTCAATCGGAATTGTGTAACAATTTTAAAGGTATTTTAAGGAACTAATGGTCATTTTTTTATATACGGCAATTTTTCGCAGAGTGCAGGGCATTGTGTTTATTATGTAAAGACGAACGGCTTTATACGTGATATGAGAAAAAATAAATAAATTTTATCCAATTCCTTGCAAATTATATTGAAATATTGTAAAATAGATATAGAATTTTTTCAGGGGCGGATGCCTTTGTTATCAAGGAGGATTTTTATGGCTGTTACTTTGAGTGATAAGCACGTTAAACAATTTATCAGTGATGAGGAATATCAGGCTATAGCGCCGCAGATTTCCGCTGCCCATGACCTTTTGCACAGTAAAACGGGTCTTGGCAATGATTTTACCGGTTGGGTGGATCTGCCTGTTGATTATGACAAGGAAGAATTTGAAAGAATCATTAAGGCTGCCGAGAAAATAAAGAGTAATACCGATGTATTCGTGGTTATAGGTATAGGCGGCTCATATCTGGGTGCACGTGCTGCAATTGAATTTCTCAAATCCCCGAATTACAATGCCCTTAAGAAGGATACGCCTGACATATATTTCACGGGTAATTCCATAAGCTCAACAGCACTTTCCGAGCTTCTGAGTATCTGTGAGGGTAAGGATATCTCCATAAATATGATTTCAAAATCGGGAACGACAACCGAACCTGCTATAGCATTCCGTGTATTCAGAGAGCTTTTGGAGAAGAAATACGGAAAAGACGGGGCAAAGGAAAGAATATTCTGCACTACCGATAAGGCTAAGGGAACACTCAAGCAGCTTGCGGATAAAGAGGGGTATGAAACCTTTGTTGTGCCTGATGATGTCGGCGGACGTTACAGTGTTCTTACCGCTGTCGGACTTCTCCCCATTGCTGTTTCCGGTGCGAATATAACGGCACTTATGGGTGGTGCGGCAAAGGCTCGTGAGGAGCTTATGAGTACCGATCTTGATAAAAATGACTGCTATAAATATGCGGCAATACGTAATCTTCTTTATCGCAAGGGAAAGAAGATAGAGCTTCTCGTGAGCTATGAACCGTCATTCACACTTATGAACGAATGGTGGAAGCAGCTTTTCGGTGAAAGTGAGGGCAAGGATCAGAAAGGACTTTTCCCGGCGTCTGTTGTATTTTCAACCGACCTCCATTCGATGGGTCAATTTATACAGGACGGCACAAGGACGATGTTTGAAACCGTTGTACAGATCGAAAAGCCGAAATATGAGATAGCACTCGGAACGGATCCCGAAAATGTTGACGGACTTAATTTCCTTTCGGGAAAAACAGTTGATTTTGTAAATAAGAAAGCATTTGAGGGAACGGTTCTTGCACATACCGACGGAATGGTGCCGAATGTTGTACTTAACATGAAAGATACAAGCGAAGCGGAGCTGGGATATCTGATATACTTTTTTGAAAAGGCGTGTGCAATAAGCGGGTATACGCTCGGTATAAATCCGTTCAATCAGCCCGGAGTTGAAAGCTATAAGAAAAATATGTTTGCTCTCCTCGGAAAACCCGGATATGAGGATCAGAAGGAAGCACTTGAGGCAAGACTCAAGTAATAATAAATTTTCACATAACTTTAGCTTAAAACGGTTGACAGTTCGTCAGATTTAACAAAATGGGCGGAAGTCCCTGACCTCTAAGGTCGGGGATGGATAGCCCATCAGCTATAAGGCTGATTTATAATATATTGACATATTCAATATATTTATGTTATAATTCATCCAGAAATAACAATACAAAAATGAGCGTATTGTATATCCTGTGTTACAAAGAGCGATAACCAAGCTGTAATACAGAGTCTATGAAAGGAGAACGGATTAGAGGCAATCATTCCTCTATGATAAGGGTGTCAGGTATCCTCTTTTTCCCGTAACCAGTCGGGATGTAAAATGTGCAAAGTCAGTTTTGCGGACAGCCTGAAATAACCGTGGGACACACGGGGTTAGCTCGTTGATACTGTATGGGTTACCATACTTGAGCGAGAAGCCACCACCTCTATAGGTGTGGGAGTATGTCACTATAATATATATATTAGCAAAAGTTTTTTTATGCAAAGGATAAGCCGCAGTGCGGCATAACTTTCAAGGAGGCAAAAATTATGGTTAAACTTATTGTCGGTAAAAAAGGTACCGGAAAAACCAAGAAGCTGATAAGCCTTGCAAACGAGGCTGTTGAAAGCTCAAACGGAAACGTAGTTGTTATTGAGAAAGGCTCAAAGCTTACTTATGATGTAACACACAAAGCTCGTCTTATTGACACCGAGCATTATTCGATTTCCGGTTATGATGCGTTTTTCGGTTTCCTGAGCGGACTTTGTGCAGGAAATTACGATATGACGGATGTTCTTGTTGATTCGACCTTTAAAATCGGCGGACAGGATATGGACAAATTTGCGGAATTTATAGAAAAGATAAATTCTCTTGCCGCAAAGACGGATACACAGTTTACTTTCCTTGTATCGGCGGAAGAGAGTGAGCTGCCGGGAAGTCTTGCGGCTATCTCAGAAAAAATCTGAGAGCAGTCGGTTGTTTCCCCGCAGAGATAGGCGGAAGATATATTTTTATTGAATATGTCCCTTTGAGGAAGTCGGTTGTCGGCTTCCTCTTGATTTTTTGTCTTTTTTAAAAAAATATATTGACAAAGCGGCTCAATGCAATTATAATAGTCTATGGCGTTTTATCATGCCGACTTTGTTGTTGTGATAATTCGGACTTTGTTGAGGTGAGCTTGTGATTCTTGAACTGAAAAGAATTTTTCTGAATGAGAATGAGAGTCTGTCGGTAAAAACCGAGCTTGATATGTCGGGTGATGCGATAGACAGAGGTACTGTCCCCGAAAAGGCGGTTGCTGATATAAAAGTGAGCAATCATGCCGGAATGGTGGTGTTTGAAGCGGATGTGCGTTTCAAATGTCATTGTGTATGCGACAGATGCTGTGAGCCCTTTGACAAAGACTTTGCTTACAGGCTAAATCATATTCTTGTCACCGAGCCTCCCGAGGACAGCGGTGATGATTATATTGAAGCACCGGACTATATGCTCGATACTGATGCATTGCTCAGAGATGATATTCTTTTGGAGCTTCCGTCAAAGTTCCTCTGTAAGGATTCTTGTAAGGGCTTGTGTCCAAAGTGCGGAAAAAATCTCAATGAGGGAGAGTGCGGCTGCGTAAAGCAGGAAGGACATCCCGCATTTGCAGCGTTAAGCAAGCTGCTCGAAGAATGATTTTTGTACTTTAATACCAAGGGGGTTATTTAAAATGGCAGTACCTAAGAGAAAAACTTCTAAAGCAAGAAGAGATAAGAGAAGATCTACAGTATGGAAGCTTGATGCTCCTGCACTCGTAACTTGTCCCAACTGCGGCGAATATAAGCTTGCTCACAGAGTTTGCAAGAGCTGCGGTCTTTATAAGGGAAGAGTTGTACTCAAAACAGAAGCTTGATCGCTTGATGATTTGGTAGAGAAGGAGAGATCCTTCTCTATTTTTCGTTAAGGCTGAAAATATAAAATACGGGGAGGGATTATTTTGGCAATTCCTGTTATTGCAATAGTCGGCAGACCAAATGTCGGAAAATCAACACTTTTTAATAAGCTGGTGGGTGAGCGTATAGCTATCGTAGATGATACACCGGGTGTGACGAGAGACAGAATATTCGGACAGTGCGAATGGAGGGGAAGAATGCTTACCGTTATAGATACGGGAGGTATAGAGCCTTATTCGGATGATATAATATTGAAACAGATGAGAAGGCAGGCAGAGCTTGCCATTGATGCGGCTGATGTTATCGTGCTTGTTACGGATGTGAGGAGCGGTGTTGTAGCCACCGATGAGGAGGTGGCGGCAATGCTGAGGAAAAGCGGAAGAAATGTTGTGCTTTGCGTAAATAAATGCGATACGATAGGCGAGCCGGATCCGAATTTTTATGAGTTTTATAATCTCGGCTTGGGAGAGCCTGTACAGGTTTCCTCGGTACACGGTCACGGAACAGGCGATTTGCTCGATGCGATATTTGAGTATCTGCCCGAAAGTGATGAGTCAAATGAGGATGAAGACAGTATAAGGGTTGCCGTTATCGGCAGACCCAATGCGGGTAAATCTTCACTTGTGAATAAAATTACAGGCGAGAACAGATGCATAGTATCCGATATAGCGGGTACAACACGTGACAGTATAGATACTGTGATTGAAAATAAATACGGTCGTTTTTGTCTTACGGACACCGCCGGAATACGCCGCAAGAGCAAGATTGATGACGCCGTAGAAAAATACAGTATAATACGTGCAAGAATGGCAATTGAAAGAAGCGACGTATGTGTGATTATGATAGATGCCGTTTCGGGGATAACCGAGCAGGACACCAAGATTGCAGGTCTTGCACATGAATCCGGAAAGGCGTGTATAATAGCCGTAAATAAGTGGGATGCGGTTGAAAAAGACGGAAAGACAATGGATGAGTACCGTAAAAAGCTTGAAACAGAATTTTCCTATATGTCATATGCACCATTTATCTTTATTTCCGCAAAAACGGGACAAAGGCTCGACCGTTTGTTTGAGTTAATCGTAACCGTAGTAAATTCGGCGGCAATGAGGATAACAACGGGTATGCTGAATGATCTTCTTGCTGATGCAACGGCAAGAGTGCAGCCGCCCACGGATAAGGGAAGAAGGCTCAAGATTATGTATGTAACTCAGGCATCAGTCAAGCCTCCGACATTTGTATTTTTTGTAAATAATTCGGAGCTTTTCCATTTTTCATATCAGAGATATCTTGAAAACAGGATAAGGGAAACCTTTGGTATGCAGGGAACTCCGATACGTTTTATAATTCGTGAAAGAAACGACGATAAAAAGTGAATTAGACCCTATTAAAAAGACGACCTAAATCAGGAATTGTTTTCCTGTTCCGGTCGTCTTTGCTGATATTTTGCCATACGAATTTTCGATTCAAAATTCCGCTTTTGTCATAATTTATCCGGTGTTGTCCTTAAGACGGCGGTTCCCCTCTCGCAGTGTATCGGATGTATTTCTCTACGGCAGCTTTTTGCCGCAGCGGCTGCAATATTCAAAATTATCCATGACTTTTGTTCCGCAATAGGGGCAGAAGCTGCTGTTGCTTATCCCTTTTGTTATATCTTCATGCTTATAATTTAGTAATCTATCTTCCAGCGGATCTATGGAAAAGCTTCCCTTGCCGATTGCATTTCTGAAGTGATAAAGAGCGGAAATTACCGTAATAGGAATAGAAATCACACCGACCAATACAAAGACAATGCCGACTGAGTCACCGCCTGAGAAGCAAAACATTATAATTGAGAATAATATACAGCACGAGCCGATAATAATATCCATGATACAGGCAATTAACGATAGCACTCTTCCGAGCATAATACTTTTCATGGTTTTAAGACTGCCTCCTTTTTGTAAGTATCAAGAAAGTCAAGACAATAATTTTTCTTCAGGCATATGCTTATTTGTTATGATTTGGCAGACAAAACGCAACATTATGTTGCCCCACAAGTTCGGTTAAAAGAAACCTCGTCCGGTATGTCTTTATTACCTGTATAGACAACATAAAATTCCGGCTTCGGAAGATATACTTTTTTTGTAATATGTTCGCTTTGTCTTGTGCTTTGCTGTTCTGTTATCTATTATACCTGCATTATCTGACAAAATCACCTCTCTCTTATTTATATTATATAGTTTCCCATGTGTTATGTCAATGACCTGATATTTAAAATCAATCAGCAGACTAAATAAAATAATTGCGTTTAATATGAATAATTTGTATGCGGAAATTTCTTAGATTTTATGTATGTCGCGGATTGATTTGTTAAGGAATATGGTGTATAATCA
>CANQAJ010000075.1 GCA_947589365.1 uncultured Clostridia bacterium
CTGCACAGGCGGCACGGCTTTCAGCTTTGCTGTTATTGGTGGAAGGTCAATATCTGTATTCTGCCAATGATACAAAACAGGATTGGGGAGCTTTGAAAAGATAACATCTCTCGGAAAATCATCAAAACCATACTGCCGGAATGCAGCAGAATTCAGTTTTTTTACAGGAACTTCTTCAATATATGAAGATTTATCATATTCGAGATTTTCATCCTCAAATTCAAACTCATTAAATCCGTTGTTCTGATAGGTACTGTCTGACAGAATATTGTAAAAGCAGGGCTTGACCTGTTCATCCACACAAGGAACAAGGTGCAGACGCTGTTCTTCACCCTGCCACAGGTCAATACTATATACAGTTCCCATGAAGTATCGGCTGTCAAGCCGGTCAGCCGTATTCATCGTTCCTATTATCAGTTCGCATGATGAGTTAAACTCTGTATCGTCAAAGGTCATAATAGTAATACCGTCACGCTTTAATCCGTCCTTTGACAGCTCCAATATAATCGGAACATCCTTATAATCATCCACCTCCTCAGTAATATTCTGACCACCATAAACACAGGTGATATGCTTGCTGTCAGTCAGGAACACACCAAACATATCTGTCTTTTCATCAGTTCTTGCTCCGAATACAGCGGTATTGCCGAATGTTGTTGTTTTGAAGGAAACCGACAGCCGCATATCATTTCCGGGCAGAAGTCCCGTTCGGATACACTGACCGCCTTTAAAAACAATAGAGTCAACAAACGCCTTATTATGCATCAGTTTGTAAAACTTGCCTGCTTTGTCAGCAAGAAGATATTTGCTTTCAAACGGAGGAGCAAAATCAATGACCGAGTAGCTTATATCAAATTTCTTGCCATTGTTGTCTTTATGAAAAAACGAAATATACTGCTGTTGCGTGACTGTAACAGTAAAATCCTGATTCATACTGCCGTTTATTCTGCTTGTTCCAAGATATCCGGCAGCGTTGGGAGCTTTAATAAGATTCAGGAACATATCACCAGTTTCAAAGAAAAACCATTCATATACAAGCCTGACATCCTCAGTTGTGTTATTGTACTGTGCATAACCTTCCCAGCGGAGTTTCAGAAATCGGATAGTTCCGAAAAGACTGCCTTCCTCACGATAAAAGTTATACAGTGACGCATCTCTCCGGCAGACAAGCAAATGCTCTGTTCTGTTGCCAAGACCTATAAAGCTGTTGTCGCTGACATAGATATTTGATATAACCTTGCCGTTAAACTGAAACCAGTCCACACCCTGATATTGGAGAGTAGTTCCGTCATATCGTGTATTTACAATCAGATGTTCCATGTTTTCAGTTGTATTCATAATTGAACGAACTGAATCATATATCACCACTACGTTTCACCTCCAGACTGTCTATTCTCGCAAACTGCTCTGTATTTATTTCTATTCTGCTCATCCTGCCCTCATCAATAGGCACCTCAAAATTCGTAAAGCTGTAATCAGTCTGAAATTCAAAGGTTGTTTCAGACCGTACATATTCACGGTTAAATGTTATTTCATTTCTGTCGGCAGGTTCAATGATCTCGGTAACAATTACCGGATTCATCTGCGGCTCTGCGATAAAGCGTAGTGCTGTCAGGCGGCCGAATCTTGCAGGAGTGAAGGTGTCCACAAGTCCGATAGGCTCCGGTACTTCTGTGTATGGTGCAACAATATCAATAGCCTTACGAAAAGAAAGACTGCCGACATCAGCAACGGGTATAAACTTCTCCTCAAAGGAAAGTCGACCATCCCATACATTTCCGGCACTGAGTCCCTGACCGCTGATTGTACAGAGAGCTTGCATACGGTCAATAAAAGCCATTCCGCCCGTCACGGACAGCCGCACCTTAAAAGTATTGTAGGCATTAGCATCCAATTTTGAGATTGGATAATATAAATTTAGAATATGCTTTCCGCTTTGCCAGGTTTCGATTGGATAGTAGGTATTGATGACATTATCGTTGATAACATAAGTGACCTTAAGCATTGCCTTGCCATCCTCGCTCCACGAAACGGAAATATCCTGATCGTTCAGTTTTCCGTTTGCCGTTTTCGTCACCTCATCAGCAGTTATATCAATCAAAATACTGCCGTGAAACTCTGCATCCGTATCATCCTGAGATGCAAATTCAAGGCTGACGATCTCCGCATCATTTTCTCCGACAGTAAACGGAGAAGAATTCATATACGAATGAACGGTGATCTTTCCAACCTCAACAGAATTAAGCAAGCCTGCGATATTCTTATCATTCTTACTTTTCGCCTGTGAAAGACGGGGATTTTTGCCGACACATTTCAGCGTTGTTTTGCCGTTGATTTTTACCGTCATTCCGGTTATGGCGGCTATCTGCGTGTCATCAGCCTGACCGCCCGAAAATGAAATGACATCGCCAATATCAAGTGCAGGGTTGCCGATTGTTTCAGAATCAAATGGCACATACCGCACCTTTGAAATATCGTTTAGTATATTGCGTATTATCTTTTCTCTGGTATCTTTCAGTCCAAACTGCAAAAGTGGATTAACACCAATATTCATTGTCAGCCCATCATCGGGAGTGAGAGCATAATACTCAGCTGTAGTTGTTTTCTGATTGGTGGAGTTTACTGCCGTATATCTCGTAATGAAATCAGAAAAGCTGCTCGAAAACCGCTGCCGATTTGTTATACTAAGAACAGGATTATCACCGTATTTTCGCAGCTCCAGTTTTCCTTCACGGTTTATTTGGCAGTAGCAGCCTAAAACCTGTGCCGTATAGAAAAGAAGATCACGCCAGCTTTCTATGTCGTTTTCGCCGTAAATACCATAGATATACTTGCCGTTGGGCATAGCTTCAATATCGGCTCTGGTGTGTGCGAAAGGCACTTTGCAATTTTCACAGGCAAGAGTGAAAAAATCAAAAGGAGTACCGCTTGATAAAGTATTATGAAAGTTCTTTTCAAAATTCAGCATATGATCATATGCTTTTATTTCAAGCGTTTTTATACTCCGATTTGCTTCGCTTATCTCAAAAATGCCCATCGGTACCTCTTCATAGTGACCGCCAACATCAAGGTGAAATGAAAGCGTGATTGTTCCATCCTCCAAGCTGTACCTGTCAATATCAGTAAAAAGAGATATACCCATCTCAGCGGCATAAACAGTTCCAAGCTCTATCTCTGTGTTGCCGCAGCATTGACGGGTGATATATCCGCTGCCTTTGACGATATCTTTATTTTCAAAGGTGTACTTTTGTCCTTTTTTTGTTGTAATCTCACCAGTCCAGAAATAGCTGCGGCTGTTGCTCTGAATAGCTTTAATAAATTCATCTGATACAGGATACAATCGCCGCACCTCCTAAAATTCTTTCAGTGAAAAGTCTACCGACCATAAGCCTTTATATGAAGTGTCATTTTCGAGTTTGGCTTTGAAGCTGTCAATGTACATTTCTGTTTCACGTAAGGACAGCGTGTCAGTGTCAAAGTATTGCACTGTCAGCTTGTTCTGTTTTGACCAGAATGTCAGCCTTTTCAGCCACTTTGCAGTAACTGTGAAAGATACAGAAATATCAACTACGCCCTGCCGCACAACATCACGCTGTCTTGTTCCGGCTTCTGTCTCACCGCCGGAGTCGGACTCAACTGAGGATAAGGACAAATCATAGGAATCAGGAAAAGGGAGCGTTTCACCGTTGATTTTTAAATATTCCGTAAATGCCATGCTACCTTCCTCCACTCCGTAAGTTTGCTATTTGCTGAGCGTTGACAATTATTTCATCGAGCATAGTACCGCCGACATACACCGGGATAATGATGTCACCGCTACCACTCATTGTGCCTCCTTTTGAAAAAACCCCTTTTATCGCAGCTATCAGTTCAGTAAGGTCTGTTTGAGATACACCGCCCTCTGAAGCAGCAGCTGCGATTTCTGCGTGGGGACTTACGACCATATCTGCAGATACATTTTTCATAGCCGATTTTATCATCCCACGACTATTTTCTATACCTTTAGCAAGACCTTTCATAAAGTCCGGCATCCAACTTTCGTAATCTGTCAAAGGACCCTCATCAGGTACGGAGAAATGCAGGAATGAGCGTATCGTATTGCCGACATTTCCTACTGCGTCTCCGACCCAATCGATACAGCTTTTAATACCTCCGACCATGCCGGAAATCATGTCCTTACCCCAGTTCCAAGCCTGCGAAGCAAGGTTGCCCATAAAGTTTTTGACATTATCAAAGCCGCTCTTCACAGCATTATATACATTCGACATGGCGTTTTTTATGCCGGATAAAATATTATTAAAAGCATTTGAAACAGCATTTTTTATACCGCCGACAACATTTGAAACTGTATTTTTGATATTGTTCCATATGCTCGATACAGTACTGCTGATGCCGTTCATGATATTGGAAACCACTGTCTTTACCGTATTGAATACGGTGGAAATAACGGTCTGTATCGCATTAACAACAGTCGATACTGTGTTTTTTATCGTGTTCCACGCATTGGTGATAAACGTCTGAATTGCCGTAATAATTGTTGTAATAACGGTTTTTATTGTATTCCATACAGTAGAAATCACGGTATGTATTGCGTTCATTACGGTTGTTATCACCGTTTGTATAGCGTTCCAGGCAGTAGTCAGAAAGCTCTGTATTGCTGTAACGACTGTTGTAAATGTTGTTTTTATGGTGTTCCATACGGTCGTAAAAAATGTTGATATAACATTCCAGACCGTATGTATGACCGTTTTAATTGTATTCCATGCTGTAGAAAGAATGGTCTGTATCACAGTGATAACCGTTGTAAAGGTATTCTGTATAGCAGTCCAGATAGTCGTAAAAAAGGCAGATATTGCATTCCAGACTGTTTCAGCAGCGGTCTTTATACCGTTCAGAATACCACTGAAAAAGCTGCTGATACCGTTCCAGATATTCACAAAAAAATCTTTTATACCGCTCCACACACCATCCCACGAAGTGCCGAACCATCCCAAAAACACATCAAAAATGCCTTTAATAACATTCAGTATATTCGTGACAAATCCGCTGATAAAATTCCATGTTGCCGTAAAAAAGCCTTTTACACCGTCCCAGACCTGCTCCCAGTTTCCTGTGAAAATACCGATAAAAATATCAAGCACAGCCGTTATCGTATCGAGAGCGTATGACAGTGTGTCGCTGATCAATTGAAATGCACCCTCGAAAACAGGTGCAAGAAATGAACATAAACCATCCCAAACGGCTTTGATCACTTCACCAATATCTTTAAAGCTGAAGCCGAGAGCATTAAGTCTGTCAACAATACCCTGAAAGAATTCCTGAAACTTTTTTACAATGCCGTTCCATATCTCTGTCATAGCGTTGCGAAAATCCTCATTTGTATTCCACAGATAAATAAAAGCGGCTACAAGTGCAGCAATAGCAGCGATAACAAGTGTAATTGGATTTGTCAGAAGTGCTGTTAGGTTAAAACCGGACAGTGCTGTCTTTACTACAGTGATTGCACCCTGGATTTTTGGAATAAGCGTCATGATCGTGCCGACAGAGGAGATAATTTTTCCTATAACTATCAAAGCCGGACCTATTGCCGCCACGATCAGACCGATAGTGACGATGGTCTTTTTTGTACCCTCGTCCATACCGTTGAGCTTATCCACAAGTCCCTGTATCCACGAAACGATTTGTCGGATAGCCGGCATAAGGATATCACCGAAGGAAATCGCCAATTCTTGAAGCTGTGACTTCAAAATAGTTATCTGTCCCGCAAGGTTGTTCTGCATCGTTTCAGCCATATCTCCGGCTTTGCCGTCACAGTTTGTTATTGCTGTGTTTAGTTTTTCAATATCGGAGGGTGCAGCATTCATCAGAGCAAGGAAACCACTCATTGCATTTTTACCAACAAGAGCCTGTGCATTTGCAGCTTTTTCAGATTCAGACATTTTGCTGAAAGCCACACGACAGTCGGCAAGAATATCATTCAGTGAACGCATTGAACCGTCCTGATTGGTTGTTTCAATTGTCATCGTACCGATAGCGTTGCCTGTCAGCTTGACCTCTTTTGAAAGCCTGTTCATGATAGAACGGAGTGCCGTACCTGCCTGTGAGGACTTGATGCCTGAGTTGCCCATCAGACCGATAGCCTCTGCTGTATCTTCTGCGGAAAATCCTAACGCACCTGCAACAGGAGCACAGTATTTGAATGTTTCACCCATCATGGACACATTAGTATTCGCATTGGAGCTTGCCGCCGCCAATATATCCGCAAAGTGTGCCGAATCTCCGGCAGAGAGTCCGAATGCTGTTAAAGCATCTGTTACAATGTCGGAGGTGGTTGCCAAATCCTCACCCGATGCCGCCGCCAGGTTCATAATACCCTCGATACCGTCAAGCATATCGCTTGTTTTCCAGCCCGCCATCGCCATGTAATTCATAGCGTTGGCGGCTTCTGTTGCTGAAAACTTGGTTTTACTGCCCATTTCACGAGCCTTTGCACGGAGAGCATCAAAATCATCACCCGTTGCACCGGACACAGCGGAAACTTCACTCATAGCAGAATCAAAATCAGCGGCAGTCTTTACCGCCGCCGTTCCCAAACCTGCCACTGCAACAGTAGCCGGAAGAAACTTCTGTCCGACATTGGAGATGTTGTTGCCGAGCGTTTTCAGCTTTTCACCTGTGGCGGCTATCTTTTGAACAGCCGTTGCAGACTGATTGGCGGCAGTTTCGAGCCGCCTTAATTCCTGTTCCGTTTCCACGATTTCACGCTGTAAGGCATCGTACTGTGACTGTGAGATTTCACCCTTTGCCAATGCGTTATTTGCCTGTTCAGCTGCCGTTTTCAGCGTTTCAAGCCGCTGCTTTGTATCACCGACAGACTGTGCCAACAGCTTATGCTTTTGCGATAACAGTTCGGTATTGCCGGGGTCTAATTTCAGGAGCTTGTTGACATCCCGAAGCTGATTTTGTGTGTTCTTAATGGAACTGTCTACATTTTTCAGTGCTTTTGTTAATTTGGCAGTATCTCCCGAAATCTCGACCGAGATCCCCTTTATTCTGTTAGCCATCGGGTGTCACTCCTTCCTGTACTAAAATGCGTCCATATCAAACTGCGTTGCAATCTCCGAATATCCCTTATATTCATCGTTTCTGCTTTCCGCATACATATCGTTGACCATGCCTATCGTCAGCAAATCAAGGTCACGAATAGAGATACCAAGCTGTACACAGCGGAGCAAAAACAGAGGAGTTGTCATTGGGCGGTCAGTCGGTCTAAGTTTTTTTTAGACTGCACATCGGTCTGAACATTCAAGCCCCATAGTTCTATCAGCTTCGGCAAAATCTGATAAATGGAAAAGGTGTTGAAGTTGTCGAGCCATTCTTCGGGAGTGTCAGAAATATCGGGGTCAGCGTGTTTTGCCATGATGTAGGCAATGTTTTCAAACATCTCCAAAGAAAACAAATCAAGACCGCTGTTATCCTCGTCTTGCTTGCTGACGGACTTTTCCAAAAGCGACAAGTCCTTGTAAATATCCCTGTGGAAACGCAGTCTGTATATTCTCGGAATGGCAGCTGATGCACGGAATTTCACCGGCTGTCCGTCAATCTCTATCGTCTGTGTTAAACTCATCGTATGTTCCTCCATTCTTACGGCTCAGACTCTCCGCCTGTCACCGCATTAGGCAGATAAACTTCGCTGTACCAGTTTAGATACACCGCATCAGTCGTGTCATCGCCTGTTTTCGCTTTGACAAGCCCGTTTCCAAGCGGTGCGGCTTTGATGGACAGCTTTTCTGTCTTGACTTCAATCTCGTCCTCGTTGGTCTGTGATTCAATGGTAGGTCTGCTTGCAGAACAGTAATACATCACATGGCGGATTTTTTTCGCATCACCATCAAATTCAAACAAGAGTGCGAAGTTAGCAGTTTCCACATTGGAGTTTTCGATAAGCACACCATTGCTGTCCAGCGTTTCCTTCAGAACATCTCTGCGGAAACTCTCCGGGATAAGAGCAAGCTCCAAATCGCCCTCATACCCCATGTTATTACTGATAGTGTAATAGGCGTACCCGTCAGCATAGAAGTTGTTCGGTTCACCATTCGGATCGAGTGACAGTGACACAGCACCCGGCATCGGCACAGGTGTATCAAAGGTTGCTGTGCCGTCTGTGTTCAGCTTGACAATAGCATAATGCACATTACAAAGATTGAACTTGACCTTATTCTTTTTCTTCGGCATTATTGATTCCCCCAATCTCATAAGAATACATCACCTCATAGAGCTTTTCGCTGTCGATCCATACCTCGGATTTATTGTAGAAAATATTGTGCCGATCAAGCACTTCCTCCACTTTTAGCTCAAGTTCCGTGTTTTTATAATCGGTGTACAGTTCGATATGTACATCGTTTATTTTGTAGTAGACCCTGCCGTCAGCTGCAAAGTTGTCACTTCCCGGCAGGAGATAACAGATAAAAGGCGGGTTCGGACTTTCGCCTTCTGCAAAGTGGTCGTATGCATAGGGAAGTCCGATCTCGTTCAGAATTGATAAAAGCTCATCCATAACATCACCCCTTCAGTGCTTTTTCTATTGCCTCTTCAAGTGCGTTTATTCCGTTTTCCTCCGCAGGTGCGATATGCGGTCGGGCTTTGGTTCTGCCGCCGCCACGCTTTGCATGACCGAATTCAAGCAAATGTGCCAGCTGATAACGGTTTTTTGAATGTACAGTTACCTCTAATCTTTCAGCCGACTCCCTTGTTGTCTTTACAGCCCAGCTTTTCGTATACCCTCCTGTTTCCTTCGGAGCAGTAGATTGAATTTCTTTCCGCACATCGTTTCCGGCTTTCTTTACTGCCTTCTTCATATCAGTAGTAGCGAGTTTAGAATATTCCGTCAAGCCTTTCATAACCTCCTCGGCAAGGTCGTCTATTTTTACCGTTTTGCTCATACTATCGCCTTGCCTTCCTGCACCTGAATTTGATACATTTCTTTTTGTAGTTCATATGGTCGATTGAGATAATATCGTAAATATCGTTTTTGAACATAATGCGGTAGCCTGTGGTACTTACACTCGCCGTCAGGGTGCACCAACGGACGGTAAAGGTAACATCAGTATTTTCTACTGTTGTCCCCACAACAGCCTTTTCCTTGCCGTTTTCGCCGCCGACAGTTGCATAGCAGGAGAATTCATCATTCCAGCTGCTCATGTGGTTGCCGATTCGGTCAGTAAGTATTACATTTCTCTGAAAGGTTATCCTTTCATTAAGCAAAGAAATCTGCATTAAAATTCCTCCTTCCGACTGCCGAAAAGCAAGGCTCTGAGCGAAATTGTCAGAGCCTTATAATCGGCTTCTTCTCTGTGTTCGTAAAAATATGCGATGGCATACAGCACCGCTATTTTTGCATTTTTTGCTGTTTTTAATATCGTTCTGTCCTCCGTGCGGAGAATGTCAAGGCAGAGTGCCTCCGCAGCAGAAATATAGCTGCGGATAAGCGAATCATCCTCGTTATGATCCACACGCAGGAAATTCTTAATCTCCTTGACTGATACCGTCATGCCGTCACCTCATCAAGTTTTAGTAGTTTTGGTGGTGCTGATTTTCAGAATCTGTACTGCTTCCGGCAGAACGAGCTTTCCGTCAACACGTTCCTTCGCAACAAAGCCCACCATATCATTTCCGGCGAAAAGTTCGGTCAGCTTTTTGAAGGAACGAGTACCCCTGTCGCCGATGTTATAGTAGCTGTAATCGCCGAAGGAAATCATATTTGTAGGTGCGTACTCGGAAGTATAGACAGGATAGCCTGCCAGTCTTTCCGGCTCACCGTCCTTAAATGATTGCTGCCACAGGTACTGACCTTCGGAATCCTTGAGGGTGCGGACAGTTGCCAAAATTTTATCGTTCATAATGAAAGCCGCCTTTTTGCGGTACGGTCTTTTCAAAGCATACACAAGATTGATAATGTCATCACCCTTGAGAGCGGTGGTCGTTGCCGACACCTTGCCGCCGCCCGTCACCGCAAAAATACCTGTCGGCTTGCCCTGACCGTTGCCGTTCAGGAAAGCATCTTCTTCTGCATTGGCAAGTGCCCTGCCGAACTGCGTAGTAATGTAACTCTCCAAACCGAATGAATTATCGTAGAGAAGTTCCTCAGTGATCTTGATAGCCACATGAAGTTTGTGAGCGTCCAACAGAATCTGGTCAAAGGTCGCATCGCCCCAGACAAGCGGTTCGCCCTCCTCAATCCACGATGCCGCAGGTTTGGTGGCGGCAATGTTGATTTTGTGGTCACCGCCGGTCTTGATTTTCGTGCCGAGAGTACGCATGATGTTTTCGCTGTTCAGCACCTCAATAATACGTTTGTCGTACTCTTCGGGGACGAGATAGCCGCCGTCAGCGTCCGTGCCTTCCTGCAAAACATTGGATACATTGCGAAAGTTGCTGCGGAGTGCCTCCAACATTGCCTTTTTGTAGTCCTCACTTGCTCTGCCTGTGCCGCCAATCTCACCCTTGAACGGCTTATTCTTAAGCGGAGTGTTCATCGGTTTGGAAAGCTCCTGTTCCAGAGCGTCCTCTCTCTGCATACGGCTGATTTCACGAGAAATATTCTGTATCTCTTTTTCCATCTGCTCATAAACGGCATAGTCGCTGTCGTTGAGCGTACCGTTTTCGGTCTTGTGTGAAGCAGCATAGTTCTTAGCCGCCTCGATAGCCTGATTTCTCTTCTCAATCATTTGCATAATAGTCATAGTGTGCTCCTCCTCATCTCATCAGTTCATTTACTCTCGACTGCACAGCAGAATAACTGTATCCTGCGGCAGTAAGTTTCTTCCTGCGTTCATCTCCGTTGCCCCATTTGCCTGCGATAACTTCACGGGCAAGTCTATCAACGGACTTCTGTTGTGCTTTGCCGGAAAGCAGTTCATTGACCTTTGACTGCACAGCCGAATAGTCATAGCCTGCCTTGGTGAGCTTCTGCTTGCGTTCCTCTCCGGCACTCCATTTTCCTGCGATGACTTCCTTGGCGAGTTCGTCAACAGATTTTTTGTTTGCCGATGACTTTGATGATGTACTTGTCGAGGTGCTTTCCTGCCATTTCGGACGGTAAAAAGCGTACACCGTGCCATCGGACAGATAGCGGGTTTTCCTCTTGAACATGGAAGTACCGGCCCAATTGTAACTGTAACCGTCCACATTGCCCTCAAGCGTGGTGATGGTGTTGCCGTTCACCGACTCAACGATTCCGACATGGTCGCAGAAATACTTGTCCTGATAGGGATAGTCAGCGTAACGCATAAAAAACAAGTCGCCTGCCTGCGGAGCCTGAACGCCTTTCTTGAACCAAGTGCCGTACTTTCCGTCACTGATTCTCGGAATACTTCCGGCACCGCCCTCCACGGCTTTGATGTACTTTCCCAGAAAGCCACAGTCCTTCATGATTGCTGAAACAGCAAAGGCACACCAGTCATA
>CANQAJ010000076.1 GCA_947589365.1 uncultured Clostridia bacterium
TGCCGATCAGACGCTGCTGCTCTTTCGGCGGCAATTTATTGTAACATTCAAGCAATTTATACTCGTCTGCTGAAAAAACGGCAGACGAGTTTTTTTCTTTTCCTGTAAATAGCCAATTAATATCAATATCTAAATATTCAGCCAGTTTTACGATTTTGTCATATGATGGCGTTTTTATTTTTTTAGTTTTCCAATCAGTTAGAAAACTCGTATTAATATCACACGCAATAAGACATTCCTTGGCTGTTTTTCCACTTTTTGAAATATATTGCATAATAATATCTAAAACAATTTGGCTATTATTCACAAAGTTCACTCCTTTGATAAGAAATATCGTATTTTAATCTTGACTAATAAGAAATTTCGTATTATAATTTACTTTAGTAAACCAAACAGGCGCACGAACCCCTTGGTTTACCGGAAAGGTACAAGGTAATTGTACCACAAGAAACTTGAAAAAACAATAGAAATGGAGGAAAAATCTATGAAAATTATTCTTGAGGGAACGACAGAAGAAATATTTGATATTGTTAAGCCGCAAAAACAGATATGTTCTTCTGATACTCCACACATTTTGGAAGAAATTCAATCCGCTCCTTGTTCTTGTATTGAGAAACTCTGCGAAAAAGCAGATGATACGATCAGATCGGAATCCTTGACAAAAACTTCTAATGAATATATTTTTGATTATCATCGGCGTTCCGGAGCAGAAATTCCTGCTTATGTAAAAGAGATGCTCTATGTCTCAAAAGATGATCTAAAAAAATCCTTAGAACAACTGCAAAGATTAGACCGAACAAATTCAAGGATTCGCAATATGAAACTTAGCGAATTAGTTTACATAACTAATCAAGCCAATGTTCGCAATCACCATGTCTGATAATGTTCTTTTTTCTGAATGACTGAACGAGTACGCCGATCCAATATGGAAAAAGATCAGTTGAATAAACTACTTTGTCATCAGTAAAAACATATAAAGTAGTTATATAATTCGGCTCTATGGTATGTGATGGAAACGGGTCTGACAAATTGACTTCAAGACTCACTCCATTAATAATTTTATTTTTTGAAGTATCTGATATACCTAAGCATATTGCCATTATACACTCCATTCCGGTAACAACATAAATCCGATTTTTGTTTTCCGGAATTATAGAAAACGGCGATAATAATTCGTAATGTTTTTTTATTCTATATAATTCAAATTCGTCAGCATTTTTACCATAGTGATGTATCCTGTCAGAGTATATAAATTTGAGATCATGAGCAATATCGTCGGAATATTGAGATACATTCACCAAGCTTTTAACAGCTTCTTTAATTTGTGATTTAGACATAAACATCGACTCCTTAAAACTTATTAAAGATCAAAAAGGATTGATAGCATAAACAATTTAAAAGTATTCAACAGCATTAAGTTCTGAGAACTTAATGGAAATAGCAGAACTTTCGTGTAAATTAATAAAAACAGGAGGTATACATATGGCACTTGGCGATAACATTCGCAGAAAACGCGAGGAATACGAGCTGGATCAGAAAGAACTTGCGGAGCGGGTCGGTGTGAGTAAGGGCGCAATGAGCGGTTATGAATCCGGCTTTAAAGTTCCCGGAGTGGAAACACTGGTAAGGATCGCGGACGCTCTGCACTGTTCCGTTGATGAGCTGCTGGGCAGGAACGTTAAGAAAGGGGCGTAATTTATGCAATATGACGTATATCTGCACATTGAGACTGTTCACGGACAGTTCAATGACATTTACACGGTAAATGCCAATAACGAAAAGGAAGCTGTATCGCTTGCGATCACGAGATTCAGAAGTGAGAACGACTGCTCCGGTGTGACTCTGATACAGTCACTTGGTGCAGAAGAAAGCGAGGTGAGCTAAAGTGGACACGATTGAATTAACAAAAGCGATCAAGGATATACTTGGTGAGATCGGTATAGTTATTATGGAGCTTTCCGGCGGGACAAAAGAATGCTGTCTTACGGCAGCACATGAGCTTTACAGTCTGCTTACGGAGTATGCTCCCGACGAGGACTGCACCGACGTTTTGGAACAGTTTTTGTACACGACAGGGGTCGATCTCAGTGATATTTAGCCGAAACGGAGCGGAAAGCCGTTCCGTCTGCAAGGAATGACCGCCTTGCACTGATGATGGCAGGTCGGAACACTTTAAAACGCTTGTTCCGTCTATAGTATAAGTATATCATAGACGACACATAAATGCAAGAATTTTTTTCGGGAGGTGAGATATTTGGAATATTTATCCGTAAAGGAAGTCGCCGAGCTTAAAGGCTGTAGTATAAAGTATGTACAAAAAGCTTGTAAAGAGGGCAAATTTGAGGCGATCCAAGAGATCAATGCAGACAATAACTGTATGCAGTATAAAATACCGCTGTCTGCTCTGTCGGCGGATCTACAAAAGAAGTATTACGGACAGCTCGCATCGGAAGCGCAGCTTTGTTTGCCGAAAGTAAATGATGAGGACGTAAAACCGCATATAAAGCACCATAAAACGGGCATTAAAAAGGAGTTTGGCGAGTTTAACGCAAAAGACCGTGAGCAGATAACTTTCTGGACAGACCTGCTCCGTGAATGGCAGATACGCCGCAGGGAATATGACAGCTGCTTCGAGGGCGATATGGTGTTCATAGCCGAAACAAAGCGTTTAAGACGCGCATATCTGGCAGAACATGACATCAGACTGAGCAGAGACATACTTTACCGCAAGTACAAGGCATACAAGGAAAATGACCTACAAGGTCTCGTTGAAAACCGCGGCGGTTGGAACAAAGGTCAGACGGAGATCCCAAAGGCTGTTCTGGAATGTTTTTACTCGCTTTATCTTACCGAGGAACAGCTTCCGGTAGCAGACTGTTACCGACAGACGGTAAACTTTGTGAAAAAAGAATACCCGGAGTATCTGCCTGACATGGCTTGTGAAAGAACGTTCCGCCGACAGACCGAAAAGATCGAGCCTGCGGTAACGGAGTTCTTCCGATATGGTGAAAAGTCGTGCATCGATAACTGTCTGCCGTACATAGAAAGGCTTTACGACGGCATTGAAGCAAACGACGTATGGGTCGCTGATAACCACACTCTTGATTTTATCACGCGTACGGACGACGGCGCAAAGGAACACAGGCTGTATATCACAGGTATACTTGACGCTAAAACCGGTCTGCTTGTGGGTTGGAACATAACCGAAACGCCTAACTCACATTCGACAATAATGGCTTTAAGACACGCTATACAGCGATGCGGTATTCCAAAGATACTCTATGTTGATAACGGTCGTGAGTTCCTGACTTGGGATATAGGCGGAAAAGGACACAGGACACACAAGAAACAGCTTGATGTGGAACGTCCGCCGACTATCCTTGACTTGCTGGGAATAGAAATGCGGAATGCCATTCCCGAAAACGGGCGCGCAAAACCTATTGAAAGAATGTTCCTTACCTTAAAGAACACAATTTCAAGGCTGACGGCAACATTTACGGGCGGAAACATTGTTGAACGTCCCGAAAGCCTTAAATATCAGCTTAAACATGGTTATGTCCCCTATGACTGGCAGATCAAGGAGCAGCTTGACATACTGTTTGACGGGCAGTACAACGCATCGCCTTACGGCGGATATGAGCGGCAGTTTAAGGAAATGAGCAGGGCTGAGGCTTGGAGCAAATCTATACAGCGCAGAACGGTGAGAATGTGCGATGCAAGCACGCTTGATCTCCTGCTCATGCGGCACACGGGCTACCAGAAAGTACGGGAAAACGGCGTTTACATCAAAATTTCCGGCGAGAAACTATGGTATAACTGCGGTGAGGACAATTGGAGATGGGTCGGCAAGGAAGTCTATGTGCGTTACGATCCTGCGGAGCTGGAATATGTCCGCATATACGACAAGAAAGATACATACGTCGGCTCTTGGAAGATGGATCTCAGCGTATTTGTGGACTACATAACGTCAGACAAGGAAGACATTGCCGCAAGGCAGAGACTTATTGCACGGCAGCTTAGAGCTATCAAGGAGTGCGGCGCAGAGCTGACAGGCGGTCTGAAGATAGACGCTCTTGCTCTTGCAGTTACCGAAGCGCAGAAAAATCTTGACAAAGTCAGATTCCGACCGAAAAACATTGAGCCGGTCATTATTTCCGAAGAAAAACCTTTGGAAAGAGCTGCCGGAACAGATGTTGTTATAGACCTTGAAGCTATGGCAAGAAATGCCGCAAAAAACAAAATAACTTTTGATTTTGAGGAGGAAAGCTGAACCTGTTCAGCTCTGAACAAGTTCAGCTGCGAGTTTTGCTTTTCGGACTTCCGTCCGAAATTTTGCTAAAGCAAAACCGCAAAACGTCGAAAGGAGAATAAATTTATGTACACACCCGAACAGCAGAAGATCATTGACAAGCTTAACGCTTTTATAGCGGAAAATCCGTCGCAGAATGCGGCTGCCGAAAAAATCGGCATATCAGCAGGGATACTTACTCCGCTTCGTAAGGGAACTTACGGCGGAGATGTGGATAAGTACCTGAAACGGATCGCCGACTATTTCGCGATAAAGTCGGATCTTAACGATACATACCACGAAATAGGCTACGTTCAGACGTCCATTTCAAAGAAAGTATATGATACGATCAAAATATGCCATATCAAGGGCGGACTTGCGATATTCGCAGGAGATGCCGGCATAGGCAAGACAAAAGCCGCTCAGAAGTATGTTTCGGACAATCCTAACAATGCGGTCTATCTTACTTTAAATCCCTGTTTAACGAGTATTAAAAGCACTTTGAAACTGCTTGCAAACGCTCTTAACGCGCCTATTTCATCTACTTTAGATGATATGTGGATAAACATAGTCGGAAAGCTGTCCGACGGCATGGTGCTTATATTCGACGAGGCTCAGCACCTGCCTATAAAGACGATCGAGACGTTAAGGTCTTTTTCCGACTACTTCCGTGACAGGGATCAGACCCTCGGCATAATGTTTATCGGCAACAACGAAACGGTAAGGCGGCTCGGAAGCAACAAGCGGGCGGAGTTTGCGCAGATAAGCAACAGGACAAAGCAGACGCGGATATGTTCCGCGAAAAAGATAAAACGTGAAG
This sequence comes from uncultured Clostridia bacterium, assembly GCA_947589365.1. GTDB lineage: Bacteria > Bacillota > Clostridia > Oscillospirales > Acutalibacteraceae > UBA1213. The sequence continues at coordinate 5,109 of CANQAJ010000076.1, forward strand.
ATATAGAGCTGCTTTTCCCGATACTTGTAAATAAGAACATGAACGCCGAAATTGATTTCCTATGGAAGATCGCCCAGACACAACAGGCTGTACGCGGAACGGTAAACCTCTTTTCAAATGCTTACGACAACGGAAAGTATGATCTTCCGGGACTGACTGCCATGGCTAAGTTTATGGAACTTGACCTTACAGGACTTGACATAAAGCCGCTCCGAAAGGACGGTGCGGCATAATGAAGCAGCCCAAACGCCCTACGCGGTCACAGAAACAGATCATAAGCGATCTGCGGCTCGTGCCTGAAAATTACCTTGTATGCAGCGAGACAGCGGATATGATAGTTCTTTACAACAAGCATACCGGGAAAACAATAACGAGATACAAAAAGTAAAGGAGACCAGCTATGAAAAGATCTGCGCTTATTACGAAGTACATAATCCTTATGCTGATCGGAGCAATGATGTACGGACTCATTGAAGAAACAACAGCGGTCTATGCAAGCCGTTCGGCGGGAAATATCGGCGGCGAGGCTCTTGTCCTGCCGCTGATGATCGGACTTGTCTGGTTCGGGTGGGAACTGCACTCAAACCGGAAATAAAATGATTCGGCAAGCTACAGCTTGCCGCCTTAATGCGGCTTCAACGGTGACAAGCCCGTAAATATGAATATCCTGTCGGGTCTTCATATACGCAGAGTCAAGGAAATTTAAATTTTAAGAAAGGAATGATCTGTATGACAAAAACAAAAAAGAAGATCGACATTGAACACATAACGGACCTGATCTATGACATCAAAGACAGAGAACAGGTAAAAAAGCAGCTTGAAACTGAGATCGAACAGGCAAAGGACGAGATCAAGCAGACTATGACAGACTTTGATCTTGACGAACTTACTGCCGATGTGTTCACGGTCAGATACAAGCCGGTAGTTTCCACCCGTTTTGACGCGGCGGCTTTAAAAGCCAAGAACAGGAAGCTGTACGATATGTTCATCAAAACTTCCGAATCAATGAAGTTCACAATTACATAAGGTGAATGTTATGGAAATGAAGGATTTTGTGGAACGCTGCAAGAAATGCGATCCGCGGAATGACCCGGACGAGGCGGCGGAGCTTCTGGCTTCTGCCGCCGAGCTGGGCGCGGCGATATTAAAGCAGCGTGAAAAATACGGCAAAATACCATACAAGCAGATCGTTGACAGCTACAATGAAATTTGCGGGAATGTTCTGCCGAAGGTCACAAAGCTTACCGACAAGCGCAAACGCAGCATAAAGATCTGCATTTCGCAGGGATTTTCAGCCGAAGATCTGAGCAGTGCGTTCCGATCGGCGGCGAGTACTCCGTTCCTGACCGGAAAAAACGAGCGGAACTGGACGGCAAATTTTGATTTTATCATCAAACCTGACAATTTGCAGAAAATTCTTGAAGGTGCTTACGGTTCTGCCGCTCCGGTGCCGCAGAGGGAACATTCCTATGATCTGGGAAAGCTTGTAGATCTTGCCATGAACACAACGCCAACATTAAGGAAGTGAAACTATGACCGTACAGCAGAGAAAAACCATATTCGGCTTATCAAAAGGCTTGAATATGAACACAGAAGAACTGCACCTGCTCGTAAACGGACTTACGGGAAAAGAGTCATTGACGGAGCTTTCCGACAGCCAGACAGAGACTGTTATACGGGAGCTTCGGAGCAGGACGTATTACAACGGAAAGCGTTCTGACAGGAAAGAAAAGCCGAGACTGCAAAGTGTGCCGGGAATGATGACCGCAGAGCAGCAGTCCCTTGCATGGCGGCTTATGTACCGTCTCCAAGAACTTGACGAAAAGCCGAAAATGCACGAGGACGGTACTTCTGTTACCGTTGGTGAACGTATGGCGGGAGCAATTGAAAAAGTGCTCGGTATAACGGCTATTGCAGGCAAGGATATTTTCAAATGGGTATCTTTCGAGGACGGTTCAAAGCTTATCGAATATCTGAAAAGATATGTGCGGTCGGCGGAAAAGAGGGCAGCGAAAAAATGAAACTCACAAAATTAGAATGTTCCGCTATTATTTCGGCAGCGTTATGGAAGCCGGTAATGGTGGTAACACAAACGGAAACAGAATTTAAAGCAATAAAAGAGCAGCTGACATCATACATAAAAATGAATGACAGACTGTGGAACATATTTGACCGTCAGCCGTCAAGATATGATATTTTCTTGAACGGCTTTTCGGCAATAAAGATCATTGACAGGGCATCTTTGAAAGATCCGGCGTTCAGCGGTCTGATCCTGCTATATGGTTTTGGGAATGTGCTGCATTATCCGGACCGGATATTTGCACCAAACAGCGAGATATATGGACTTGATGAATATGTAAAACGCAACAGAGAGGTGTTCCGATGACTGTACAGGACGTAAAAAGAACGCTTGGAAAATCAGTCCGTTACCGTAATGAGCGGCTTTTTCTGGACACAGAGTACACCTTCAACGCATATATCCTACGCTTGGTAAACGGCAAACCGGTACATCAAGCGGAATTGCTTGATGTATACCAAAATAGTATAGTTATAGTCTCTTTAGAGGAGGTGGAGATCATATGACAAAAGAAGAATGGAAGCAGGTCGAAAACGAAATGTTTCCTCCGTATGGACACGTCAAGCTAAAGATCGACGGGTATGACGTTTTCCTCGGCTTTGTAGCAGTAGCAGGATTCCGGTGGGAGATCGCCGTATGCGTAAACGGCAAGATACGACTTGAAGATCTGAAAACAGACTGCGAGATCCGCAGGAGATTTTACCAGAAGCACACAAGATCCATTATGCCAAAAGATGAAAAAGACATAATTTTTAAAGGAATGAGCAAGGCAGCGCGAAAGAAGTATGAGCAAGAACATTATGACACAATGCATTATACATACTATCATCCGACGTGGGCGTCGTTTAAAAAGCTGAAAGCGCACCTGATAAAAAATAACACAAATATCGAATGGGTAAAAGGAGAATAATCGGAAAGGAAGATGAACTATGGACAGCCTGCTTGAAAAACTACAGCTTGAAGATCTGGAAGACGACCAGAGGGCTCTTGCGGAGTGTATCGGAATGGAAGCTTACCGTAAGCTTGTGGAAAACTATGCAGGCTCGTCTATATACATATGCAAGCCTGACAGGATAGCTGTTTCGGTAAGAGACAACATGATAAGGGCGGATTTCAACGGTTACAATTACAGCGAACTCAGGAAGAAATATTCTCTTTCCGAAAGCACTATCAGACGTATAACATCTTCTGTTCTTACCGCCGCAAAAGCCGCTCCTTTGCCCGGACAGATCTCTTTATTTGACAAGGCTGACAAGGCTGAGCCTTGACGCATATATTCTCTTATGAAACAGCGAAAACATATTATTGCTCTTGAACAATGTTTTTTAAGTGTTGTTAAGATAGTAATTACAAAAATTTAATTATCATAAATTTCTTTCATATGAAAATGGAAATGCAATTAATAATGGTGTATGATTTAAAGTGAAAACAGATCATACACCATTTTTTATGAGGTAAAGTTTGAAAAATAAATTTTTCAAACTGCGAGTTTTGCTTTTCGGACTGCCGTCCGAAATTTTGCAGAAGCAAAACCGTAAACGAACAAGTTCGTTTTAAACGTACGAAAGGAGGAAGCTTGCTCCGCAAGCAGATCATAAATATGGCAATTGAAGCAACAACAATTTTATCCATATATTCAGGCGTTTTAACGCTGTTGATAGGAGTTATAGGATTTTTCCTTGCGAGAACTTTTAAAGAACTGGATAACAAAATTTCCGCTAAGGAATTTGAAATAACCAAAAAAGACATTGAAAAGAACACCGATGATATAAGGCGTATCAAAGATAATTATTTAACGAAAGACGACTACTTTCGGGAACAGGCTAAAGTAGATAAAAAGCTCGACAACATTATGGATATTTTAATGCAGTTAAGCAAACAAGGCTGAAGCGGGGAAGCCCCCGCGGGCAATTAGGCTCAGCCTGCTTACGAATTATAACAAGGAGGACTGTCATGAACCCCGAACAGATGATGAAAAAAGCAAGAGCGGCGGACTTCGTGGAAAACAACGGTAAAGTTCTGCGGGGCGTGAATATGCTCCGGACGGACTTCAACAAGTTATCATCTATCCGCGCGGCTCTCGGACTTGATAATGATGATTTTGCAGACAGTATAAACTACCTGATAGAGTCCGGATATATCCGCATAAGGAATATCGACACCAAAAAGGACGCGGAACTCGCGGACTACGGTATGGACGAAATAGAGGGCAAACTTACGGCAAAAGGCATACAGCTTCTTGCGGGGGCGATAGAAGACCCCTGCATAAACATATAGGGCGTGATCGTATGGCAAAGAAACATAACCGAAAGCACTCCAAAATTGATAAGCTGGATCCTGCCGTTAAGTCGGAAGTGGAGTCGATGATACTTTCCAACGATTTCACATACAAGGAGATCGTTGAATATATCACTCAAAGTACCGGAGAAATGATCTCTCAGGCGGCTGTCTGCCGATACGCGCAGGGGCTATGCGAATCACTGGAAAGCATAAGATTTGCGCAGGAAACGCTTCGTGCGGTCAATGATGAAATAAACCGCACTCCCGATATGGACACCACAGAGGGCATTATACGGATCCTGTCGCACATTCTGCTGACAAATATACAAAAACTTTCCGATGATGATTTTGAGGACATAGATCCGCTGAAACTTTTGAAACAAGCGTCCGATCTTATAAGAGCATCGGCGTACAAGCGGAACCTTGACATCAAAAACAAGGAAATTACCGAAATGGGCTTCGATACAGTCAAAGACAAGGTTTTCTCTGCTCTCGGACGGGACGATCCGGAACTTTACAAGCGGCTTTCCGAATATCTTGACCGCAAACAAGCGGAAATGGAGGAAGGCGCATGATATATGTTTTACAAGTTATGTCCGGCAAGGAACTTTCCGTACTTTCCAATTTGAGCCGCAAAGAAATTTCCGCGGCAGTTCCGAGGGAGCGTATACTTATCCGCAAAAACGGACTATGGAGCAAAATGCTCAAGCTGCTGTTCCCCGCTTATGTTTTTGTTGATATAGATTATACACCGGAAATATTCCATAAGATAAATGCCATAGACGGAGTGATACGTTTCCTCGGCTCTCCGTCTCCGCTGCCGGATCACGAAGCGGATATGATACGCTGGCTCTCGAACGGCGGCGAAGTTATAGAACCGTCAACGTTCATTACCGATAAAAACGGCAATATAACGGCTTTTAAAGGCTTTTTAAACGGCAATGAGGACAGGATAAAATTCCTGAATATCAGACAGAAAAAGGCTTCCGTTGAAGTGAAATTCGGCGGCAAGACTCATCGGGCAAATATAAGCATACAAAGCATAGCAGACGCGGAGCAAGGTTGATGCGTTCCCTTGCCCCCCGCTGTTATCGTATATCACACAAGGCTGAACGGACGGAAATTTTCCGTGCCGAATGGCGAAGCCATGCCCATTTTTCAGAGCGGAAAGTTCGGGCAGGCTGAGCCTGCCGTTAAAGGGGCGTTAAAACGCGTTAGAGGGGCGTTTTAAAGATTTTTGCGGCAAACTATCAGCTAAAACACAAAAACGGCTCAGAACGCGTTCTCGTGCGTTTCCTGCGAGCCGTATTTTTTATGAAAGGAAGTGATCCGATGGATCCCGTTCAAAAAGCAAGTATAAATGCTCTGGCAGCGGCTTTAAAGTCTGCTGTTGAAACCGCCGCAGAAAACACCGACACGGTAACTGCGGCTGATTTTATAAACGCTCTCATAAGAGAGCCTGACAGCGAAAAACGAAAAACTATGATGAAAGATTATGCGGAACGGCATAAAGATGCGGAAAAGTTCCTGCGGGATAATGCCGAACTGATAAATGCCGAGGCGGAAATGGCTCTCATATCGGCAGCTGTGGGCGCGGCAGATACCGAACGGGAAATCACTTACAAAGGCGGGAAAAAGCACGTTACCGAAAAGATCAGGAAACGCCCGCCCAACACCGAAGCAGTAAAATTCCTGCTGAAAAACCGTATGCCCGACAAGTACAGCGACAAGCCTGTCGGAGATGTTGAAATAGAAGATATTTCCGAAGTGGAGGAGATGCTGAAAAAATAATTTTTCAGCACCAAGTTTTGCTTTAACAAAACCGCAAAACATTGGAAAGGAGGAGGCTTGCTTCGCAAGCAATTTTTATGGCACTGATAACCAAAAAGACGAT
>CANQAJ010000077.1 GCA_947589365.1 uncultured Clostridia bacterium
GATTAATTGACCTGAGTAAATTAATTACGGATTGACAGCGGCGGCACGCCGCTAATTACGAATTGAATATGAGTAGGGCTGCCGCACATGGTGTTTTTGACCTGTGCAGCAGCCCTTTTTGTTGTTATTCGTTTTTTAATATTATGCAAACAGCTCGGTTGAAAGATATCTGTCGCCTGTGTCGGGCAGAATTACAACAATGTGTTTTCCGCTGTTTTCGGGACGTTCGGAAAGCTCCAGTGCGGCACACAGAGCTGCACCGCTCGATATACCTACAAGTATTCCTTCACTATGTGCAAATGCTCTTCCGTATGTGAATGAATCCTCGTTACTTACGGCGATAACCTCATCATAAATTTTTGTATCAAGTGTTTCGGGAACAAAACCCGCACCTATGCCCTGAATCTTATGCTTTCCCGCCTTTCCCTGCGAGAGTACAGGAGAAGTCGCAGGCTCAACGGCTACAACCTTTATGTTCGGATTTTTCTCTTTGAGATATTTTCCGGCACCTGAAACGGTTCCTCCCGTGCCTACACCGGCTACTAAAATATCAACCTCTCCGTCCGTGTCCTCCCATATTTCGGGACCTGTCGTTTCATAATGTGTCTGAGGATTTGCCGGATTAACAAACTGTCCGAGAATAACGGAGCCTTCAATCTGTGATTTTAGCTCGTCTGCTTTTTCTATTGCACCTTTCATGCCCTTTGCACCCTCTGTAAGGACAATTTCGGCACCGTATGCTTTGAGGAGATTTCTGCGTTCGATGCTCATGGTTTCGGGCATTGTGAGTATGGCTTTGTATCCGCTTGCCGCTGCGGCCGCCGCAAGTCCTATACCCGTATTTCCGCTCGTAGGCTCAATTATGGTTGCACCCGGCTTGAGTATACCCTTAGCCTCCGCATCGGCAATCATGCTTTTTGCTATTCTGTCTTTAATCGAGCCTGCCGGATTGAAATATTCAAGCTTTACTATAATATCTGCCTTTGCTCCGTTTGCCTTGGAAAAATTATCCGCACGAAGCAAGGGTGTTCTTCCGACCAGCTCTGTCATACTCTTATAAATTCTTGACATAATAATACAACTCCTTTTGATTTTGCAGCATTTATATAATTACTGCCTGTTTTTACGGTATTGTCATGAAATCAAAACATAGTAAACATATAGGCTTTTGGTTTATTAATACTATAACACCATATATTTCATTTGTCAAGAGGAATTTAAATAAAATAAATATTAAATAAAGGTGATTGCAGATGAGCTTTCAAAAAGCGGAGCTGACGGCGGATACAGAGTAAAACCTATAAAAAGTATCGTAATTCCTGCTATTAGCAGAAGTGCGGAAAGAGTACGTGATATTCCGGTTTTTGTTTTTTTGCCGATAGACGCCGTGCTTATACGGAATGAAAGATATACCGCTGCAAAAAACAGAAGTATATCCGCAAGGAAAAAATTATTCCCGAGTATGGCGGTATATGTGTAAAAGCCTGCCGGTATGAAAATAAGACCGGCAAGAAGTCCTTTTATTCTTGAAAACAGAAAGCCGTTTATATGCCTGCCGTAAATAAAAAATTCCGTAATTGTATATAATATATATGGGAAAAACAAAAGCTTAAGATGCTCCCATGTACTTTCATTAATCGGAGTGACCATCCCCACTATGGGATTGCAGCCGCTGAGTTTATATAGGAAATGATTTATGCAGCCTATTATTCCGACAACAAAAAATCCGACTTTACCGGCAAAAATACAGTTATTCGATTTATTATTCAAATAATACACCGCCTTAAGATTATCTTGATTATTCTATGCGGCAAACCGACAAAAAATATCATATAAAAATTCCGTTAAATATAAAAAATGACTTGACATATACCCGTGGGGGGTATATAATCAGTGTAAGGAACATAGAATGATGTTGAATCGGAGGTGTATTAAGATGGATGATAATACCGGAAAAAAGGAGCAGTGCGAAGCCTGTATGTGCAGATATAAAGCAACACCCCGAACCGAGAACGAAACGGCTGCACTTAAAAAGAGGATTAACAGGATTATCGGACAACTCGGCGGTATAGGAAATATGATAGATGATAACAGATATTGCGGTGATATACTTATTCAGATATCGGCAGTGGAAAAGGCTTTGCAGTCTCTCGGCTGTATGATAATGAAAAACCATCTTGAAACCTGTGTGACGGAGCAGATAAAAAACGGCAATGAGGAAATTATGGACGAGGTTATGGAATTATTCAAAAGGCTTTCATGAGGGTGGTGATAAAATATGAAACAGAAATTTGATGTTACGGGAATGACCTGTGCCGCTTGCAGTGCGAGAGTGGAAAAATGTGTATCCGCCGTTGCAGGTGTGAAAAATGTTACTGTGAATCTTCTTAAAAACAGTATGTCTGTTGAATATGATGAAAAAAACGTCGGTGCGGAGGATATTATCTCTGCCGTGGAAAACGGCGGATACGGAGCAGCCGTAAGCGGAGAAAATAATGCGGCTAAATCAAAGACAGGAGAAAATGCCGCAGGCAGTGCCGAAAAAGAGCAGGCTAAAATGCTCAGAAGGCTTATAATATCCGTTGTGTTTGCCGTTGTTTTATCCTATATTGCAATGGGGCATATGTTTAATCTGCCGCTTCCGCCATTTTTTCTGGGACACCAAAATATGGGTATATTTGCCCTGACGCAGCTTCTGCTTACTCTGCCGATAATGGCTGTAAATTATAAATATTACCAAAACGGCTTCAGATCCCTGCTGCACGGTTCTCCGAATATGGATACACTTATTGCTGTCGGTTCGGGAGCATCTTTTATCTATGGTATCTATGCATTATACGGTATAATGTACGGCTATTCGATAAATGATCTTTCGGTTGTTCATAGCTTCGGAGAGAATATGTACTTTGAAACTGTCGGAATGATACTTGCACTTATAACCCTCGGAAAATATTTTGAATCAAGGGCAAAAAGGAAAACAACGGATGCAATTATGGGTCTTATGGATATGTCGCCAAAGACTGCAATAGTTGTCCGTGATGGCAGGGAATTTGAAATTTCCGCAGATAAGATACGGATCGGCGATATACTGTCGGTGAAGGCGGGAAGTACTATACCGGCAGACGGCACCATAATAGAGGGAAATGCGGCTGTTGACGAGTCAAGCCTTACGGGTGAAAGCATACCTGTTGAAAAAAAGGTCGGTGACAGTGTTATAGGTGCAACGGTCAGCAAATCAGGATATTTCAAGATGAAAGCGGAAAAGGTCGGTTCGGATACGGCTCTTTCACAAATTATACGCCTTGTTGATGAAGCAACCTCGTCAAAGGCACCGATAGCAAAGCTTGCCGATAAGGTCGCAGGGATATTTGTTCCGGTTGTTATGATTATATCTGTTGTGACGGCGGCAGTATGGCTTTTGCTCGGCTTTGGTATTTCTCATGCATTTACTGCGGCGGTTTCGGTGCTTGTTATATCATGTCCCTGTGCACTCGGTCTTGCAACGCCTACTGCTATAATGGTGGGTACGGGCAGGGGTACTGCCGGGGGTATACTGATAAAATCTGCGGAGGCTTTGGAGCTTGCACATAATACCGATACCGTGGTTCTTGACAAGACGGGAACAGTAACTCAGGGAAAACCTGATGTTACGGATATAATCCCTTTGGGAGGAACAGAGAGAGGATTTCTTCTGAAATGTGCGTATTCACTTGAAAGACTTTCCGAACATCCGCTTGCCGAGGCAATTGTCCGCCGTGCGGAAAAGGAAAATGTCGGATATTTTGAAATTTCCGATTTCAAGCAGACACAGGGGAGGGGAATTTCGGGAAAGTCAGACGGAAAGCTTTACAGTGCCGTAAATTATGCGGCGGCGAAAAGTCTTATTGACGAAAAAATTTCTGTTACGGTTCAAGGTCTTGCGGATGAGGGAAAAACTCCGATGTTCTTTATGTGTGATAACAGACCCATAGGTATAATAGCTGCCGCTGATAAAATCAAGCCTACAAGCTCCGAGGCTGTCGGGGAGCTTAAGAAAATGGGAATAGATGTAATTATGCTGACAGGTGATAATAAGCGTACCGCTCAGGCGGTGGGAAAATCCGTGGGGATTGAGCATATTGTGTCGGAGCTTTATCCGGGCGATAAGGAAAAAGAAGTTGCGAAGCTTATTGACGGCGGCAAATGTGTCGCTATGGTTGGTGACGGCATAAATGATGCTCCTGCACTTGCGAGGGCAAATATAGGAATTGCAATTGGTGCAGGCACCGATATAGCTATGGAATCCTCCGATATAGTTCTTATGAAAAGTGACCTGTATGATGTTGTCAATACAATACGGCTGAGCCGTGCGGTTATGCGGAATATAAAGCAGAATCTGTTTTGGGCATTTTTCTATAATGTGATAGGCATACCGATAGCTGCGGGTGTATTTTACGGTGTGGGATTAATGCTTAATCCGATGATAGGTGCCGCCGCAATGAGTCTGAGTTCGGTATGTGTTGTTTCCAATGCACTGAGGCTGCGGCACTTCAAAATGAAAAAGCCGGTCGGTATTGAAAATAATGCTGAGGATAAAAAGGAGGTGAAAATTATGGAAAATACAGCAACTCTTGCGGTTGAGGGAATGATGTGTATGCATTGTGTTTCTCACGTAAAGGAAGCACTTGAAAAGATTGACGGTGTATCAGGAGCAGAGGTTGATCTTGACAAAAAGACAGCGGTTGTTACGCTGAACGGTGACGTTCCCACAGAAACTCTTATTGCTGCGGTTGAAGGTGCAGGATATAAGGCAAAGACGATTGAATAATTTCCTTCATAGGCTTGTGACGACGGATATATCGTCACAGGCTTCTTTTTTTATTTGGTGAAAAAATTGTAATTGACAGACAGCCATTGTTGTCATATAATCGAGGTATGGGTTTATCGGTATATATATTAGAAACGAAAGAAGGCGTAACAGTCATGAAAAAGAGATTATCAATTATACTTTCGATTATACTGGCAGTTGTTTCCGTTTCAGCCTGCGGCGGTTCGGGTTCTTCACCTGCAAACGGAACACAGGATGATCAGGGCAGTATAAGTTCGTCCGCACAAGAGCAGGCGGACGGGTCGGTGGTTGATGATAATACGGCATCAGAACAAAGCAAAGCATCCGAGTCGACGGATGGAAAGTCCGAAGCCGAAAGCTCCGCTTCATCCAAAAATGGCGACTCAGGCAGCAGCGGTACGTCGGACAATTCAAAGGATAATTCCTCATCGTCCACGGTTCAGAATTCCGCACAGGGCAGCGTAACGGGACAGACAAGTCAGACTCCGCAGAACAGTACAACAGAACAGGGCGGAGGAGTTACAGGCAATACCGGCGGCACAGGAAACAGCGACAATAATCAAAACGCAGGCGGCAGCGGTAATACAGGAAGTACAGGAAACAGCGGCAATACCGGCAGTACAGGGAACGGCGGCAATTCCGGCAGCACGGGCAATACCGGCAGTACAGGAAACGGCGGCAGTAATCAAAGTACCGGCGAAAGCAGCGGCAATACAGGCAGTAATCAAAGTACAGGCAACACCGGCGGTTCGAGTACAAATGTAGGTGATCAGTCTGTATATGAGCAGCTTTTCAGCCTTGACAGTAAGGTTACAATTGAAATAACGATGTCCAAAAGTGAAATGGACAAGATGGATGAAGACTATTACAAATATCAGAGTAAGGGTACAAAATCTCCCATTTACAGAATGGCAACAGCTGTTATCACAGTCGGTGGAAAAAGCTATACGATAGATGAGGTAGGAATACGTGCAAAGGGCAATCTTTCCGTTCTGCCCGTTTATGATGATTCGGGAGAGCTGAACCTTTCACATTATAAATTAAGCTTTAACGAAACCTTTGATGATAAGGATTATTACGGAAGTGATGCCAAGGTATGGAAAAGCACTGCCGAGAGAAAGGAAAGAAAAAACAGACGTTTTGCTACATTGAAAAAGCTCGATGTCAAATGGAACAGAAATTATGATGATACCTATATAAGGGAAATTTATGCTGCGGAAATGTTCAGACAGAGCGGGGTCATGGCACAGAAAATCGGACTTTCACAGCTTAAGTTCAATAACAATAACTATGGAGTTATGACTATATATGAGCCGATAGATGAAATCTTCCTTGAACGAAATTTGCCGGAGTCTGCTCTCGGAGGAGATCTCTATAAGGTGGGTTGGACATATTCACCGGCAAATTATGTGGAAAATCAGGTATCAATAGGTATAACGGACGAGGATAAGGGAGCAAAATATAATTTTGATCTTAAGACAAATGAAAAAACATCCAAGAACGAAAAGCTTAAGAATTTCCTCAAGGTTATAAATTCAAATCCGACACAATCACAGCTTGAGGCTGTACTCGATACGGATTATTTTGCAAAATTCCTTGCGGCATATTATTTTGCGGGAGATCCCGATGACATAAGGAATAATTACAATAACCACTATATCTACTTCAGAAAGGATAACGGAAAGGCGGTATTTATACCATATGATAACGACCGCACGCTCGGGGTTACAATGGGATATAATCCTGACGGAACGGGAATGACAGGTCAGTCACCCTATTCCAATCGTGCGGCAGGTGCAAATCAGATTCAGTCAAATCCGCTGATAAAGCTTGCCATTAAGGACGGAAATTTCCTCAATACCAAATACACAGCGGCACTTAAAGAGGTTGCGGGACTGTCATTGTGGAGTAATTCACAATTCGAGGCACAGTATAATAAGGCAAAGAAAAATTATCAGAGCTTTGTCAAGCCAAGCATAAGCTTTGCAAATGCGGATAATAATTTTAAATTCAGTCTTGACGGAGAATATCCTTCAGGGGAAGAGTCCAATATGTCTTTTTCTGATTTTGTTACAAGAATAATGAAGACCTATAAGACCTATGTAAAATAAGTATTATAGGCATTTCAGACAGCCTCCTGCACTTTTGCCCGGAAGTGCGGGGGGCTGTTTTTTATATTCGGTTGATATTAATTTGCCAAAGCATACAGATATTTTCGGTATTTTTGCTTTTGTGTTGTTATGATACCGAAAATAACCGGGATTGATTGACAAAGTGCTTTTTTGAAATTATAATATTACTTAACTATGGTGTATAGGACTGTGTATTTATGACGGTTTCGTTATGTATTATAGCATATAACGAGGAAAAAGCCCTGCCGGGTCTGTTGAATGATGTGATTTCTCAGACCTATCCTAAGAGTGAAACGGAAATAGTACTTGTTGACAGCGGCTCGGGGGATAATACAAAAAATATATTTTCAAAATTTGCAGATGATAATAAAAACGCTTATATGAATATATCCGTGCTTGATAATCCGAAAAGGTCACAGGCGGCAGGCTGGAATACAGCTATAAAGAATGCCTTTGGTGACATTATTATAAGAGTTGATGCTCATGCATCCGTACCCCGGGATTTTATAGAGAAGAATGTAAAGATTATTGCCGGGGGAGAATATGTTTGCGGCGGTGCAAGACCGAGTAATATTCCTGATCCGACACCGTATAGGGAAATGCTGCTGCTTGCAGAAAGCTCCATGTTCGGCAGCTCTTTTGCAGGATACCGCAGGCAGACGGAAGGGAAAAAGTATGTTTCCTCACTTTTTCACGGAGCGTACAGGAGAGAGGTTTTTGCAAATGTCGGCGGCTTTAACGAGAATCTCGGCCGCACGGAGGATAATGAGCTTCATTGGAGGATAAGGCAGAACGGATATAAGATATGTCAGAGTGATGAAATAATATCATATCAGAATATAAGACCGACACTTTCGGGGATGCTTAAGCAAAAATACGGAAACGGCAAATGGATAGGACTCACGCTGGGGGTATGCCCGAAGTGTCTTTCACTGTTCCATTTTGTGCCGTTTTGCTTTGCGGGAGCAATAATATTATGTCTTATATTGCTTGCAGCGGGAATTTTTACGGGGAATACACTTTTATATATTCCGGCTGTTGTACTCGGGGGATTATATCTGACAGTTGATGTTTTTATGACAATGACGGCAATTATTGCGTCCGAAAGAAAAAATGTATATATGCCGCTGCTTATATTTATATTTCCAATGCTTCATATTATATACGGAACAGGGACTATTGTGGGAATAATTGAATTGCCGTTTTGGAAAAGAAGTCTTGACGGAGCGGCTGAAAAGGAAATTGAAGAGGTAAAAAAATGCGTGGCGGCTCGAAGCTGAAAATGGAGGTAATGTTATGACAGATACCGGACGTGTGTCTGAAAGGGGAGGCAGAGTTTCCCGTTTTTTTAAAAATTTATGGTCGGCGGTTGTGCAGATACCGAGTGAACACAAGGGATTTGGCAAGCAGACCTTTATGCTTGCCAAGGAAGACCTTATAAAGACATATAAAGGGGCAATACTCGGTCCTTTGTGGGCTGTTATGAAGCCGTTGTTTCAGCTTTTTGTATATTGGTTTGCTTTTACGATAGGCTTGCGTTCGGCGAACAGAATGGAAATGGGAGCACCGTATTTTGTTTTTCTTCTTGTAGGATTTATACCATGGTTTTTTATGAGCGATACTGTGAGCAGGGGTTCTAAATCTATTGTGACAAACAGACAGTTTGTTACCAAAGTTTCCTTTCCTGTTTCGGTAATAATGACTTATACGACCATTTCAAAATTTTATGTGCATATTTTCCTGTTTTCACTGAGCTATATCTACCTTCTGATTACGGGATATCAGCCGAGTATATATGACTTGCAGCTTTTGTTCCTTGCACCGCTTATGTTTATGTTTTTCCTTGCACTTCTGTGGTCGCTTGCACCTATGAGTGCGTTCAGCAAGGATTTTTCAAGCTTTATAACTACAATCATGTCCGGTTTGTTCTGGCTTTCCGGTGTGTGCTATGATTCGTATATCCTTGACAATGAAGCAATCCGTATAGCCCTTCTTTTTAATCCGATGACCTATTTTGTCAATGCATACAGAAAAGCTATACTTTGCAATAAATGGATATGGGAAGCTCCGAGTTATGATGCAAGCATGAAATACGGACTCCACCCTCTGTGGGAAAATGCGATTTTTCTTGCGGAATTTGTTTTTGTTATAGTTTTGGGTATTTACAATTACAACCGTCTGAGAAAAGAATTGCCTGATGTTCTTTAAAATTCTCTTATGATTGGCGGGAGGCAGTAAATGGAGGAAACCTTTTTTCAGAAACTTCAACGTGTAAAATTAAGGGATGTATGTCATATATTCAAGTTTATAATTGCTTTGCCGATAGCACTTGTGTATAGGCTTTTCCGCAGAGATTTATGGCTTATATGCGATAATGAAAATGAGGCGAGAGATAACGGTTTTTATCTTTTCAGATATATAAGACAAAATTATCCGGAGCAGGATACGGTCTATGCAATAAAAAAACATTCTCCCGACTATATAAGGGTAAAAGACCTTGGTAAGGTAGTGAATTACGGCAGTTTTATGCATTGGATATTATACCTGACGGCAAATAAAAATATCAGTTCACAAAAGGGAGGAAAACCCAATGCGGCTGTATGCTATTTTCTTGAGGTAAATAAAATTCTGAAGAATACACGAATTTTTTTACAGCATGGTATTATAAAAGATGATATGCCGTGGCTGTACTATAAAAATACCATGATGAGAATGTTTGTTTGCAGCACGGACAGAGAATGGAAATATGTCAGCGAAAAATACGGGTATCCGAAAGGGTATGTTAAAAAACTTGGTATTTGCAGACTGGACGGACTGCACGATGCGGAGGTAAAGGAAAATCAGATATTACTTATGCCGACATGGCGAAGCTGGATAGCGACACCGACTTCGGCATCGTATGACATTGAGGATGTGTCCGATTTTACGCATACGGAATATTTCAGGGGCTGGAGCGGATTCCTCGGCAGTGAACGTCTCCGTAAAATCCTTGAAGATAACAGACTTAAGCTTGTGTTTTACCCGCATAGGGATATGCAGCTGTTCCTTAAATATTTTAATATAGCAAATAAAAATATAATCGTTGCAAAATGGCCGGAATATGATGTTCAGGAGCTTCTTAAGGAGTCGGCATATCTTATTACCGATTATTCGAGTATAGCAATGGATTTTGCGTATATGAAAAAAAGGCTTATGTATTATCAGTTTGATTATAATGATTTCCGCAGGGGACAATACCCGGAGGGATATTTCAGTTATGAAAAAGATGGTTTCGGGAAGGTTTGCTATAAATTGGAGGATGCACTTGACGAGCTTGAGGAGGCGGTCTGCGAGAGGTTTAAAAATAAGGAAGAATATCTGAAAAAGCATGATAAATTTTTCGATTTATATGATAAAAATAACTGTGAGCGTAATTATAGAGCAATTAAGGGGTTATAATATATGTCAGAAGAAAAAATTGATTTTGTTCTTCCGTGGGTAGACGGAAACGATCCCGAGTGGCAGGCTGAAAAAGCAAAGTATGATACTTCTGTAGTTATGAACGGTAGTGATACATCAGTAAGATACCGTGACTGGGATAACTTACAGTATTGGTTCAGGGCAGTGGAGAAATTTGCACCATGGGTGAATAAAATACATTTTATTACATGGGGACATCTTCCGCCGTGGCTCAATACCGAACATCCGAAGCTTAATATTGTCAATCATCGGGATTATATTCCCGAGAAATATTTGCCTACTTTCAGCTCACATACAATAGAGTTGAATATGCACCGGATAAACGGATTGGCTGACAGGTTTGTTTATTTCAATGACGATATGTTCATTATTAAACCGGCGACACCGGAAGATTTTTTTAAAAACGGACTTCCGTGTGATACTTTCGGACTTAATTGTATTTATTTTGGCGAGGATAGTGCAGGTCATTTTAACGGTTCAAATATGGAAGTGATAAATACCGAATTTGCTTCCCGAAAAAAGCAGATAATGAAAAGAGATTTGAGTAAATGGTTCAGCTTGAAAAACGGATTTCGTATAAATCTGAAAACTGCCATGTTAAGCTTCTGGGAATGGTTTCCGGGATTTCATTATAATCATTTGCCGTCCGGCTTTTTAAAAAGTACACTAAATGATGTATGGGATAAATATTATGCTGTTCTTGATAAAACCTGCCTTGACAAATTCAGAAAAGAATATAATGTAAATCAGTGGTTATTCAAATACTGGCAGTTTTGTGAGGGAAAATATTCCGTGCGGTCACCCAAAACAGGAGAATGTTTTCATATCAAGGAAAGTAATTTTGCAAAAGCCTGCGATGCCGTTTTAAAACAAAAATATTTGATGATATGTATAAATGACACATCACGCACGGAAAATTTCAATGAAAAAAA
>CANQAJ010000078.1 GCA_947589365.1 uncultured Clostridia bacterium
ACTCCCAACTGCTATTAAATCTGCCTTTTCTCTTATTACTACTGATGATTGCCACGGTTGGTTTTCCTCAATTACGGTGTCAAGCTAATTTTATGGATTACTATAGTATGACAGTACATGATTATTTAAAAGTACTTGAGTCCTTAGAAGTTGATATTGAATATTACAAAGAGGATCTTATATCAAACATTAAGCAATTAGGACAGTCGGCAAAAACGATGACGTGGGATTCTTGGTTAAAGCAAAGTAATATTAATATTTTAGATATTACAAAAAAGTTATCTTGGAATGATATTTTAAAGTATGTAGGGTTTAATTTTGACGAGATGGTAAATCAATAATTGTAGGTTTACAATAGATATGTTACAGTAAGCAAAAAAGGTATCAAATGGGAAGAATCTGTGTTACAGTTACGATGCATAAAATAAACATAAACCGGAAAGGATCCTATTTGCTATGAATACTATACATAAAAGATGAAGGGATGTTTCGGATAATGCTATCAACCGGGAAAAAGAAATTGCCCATCGAAAATCTTTTGTACGCTGTAAGGTGGAACACGCATTTAATTACATAAAGGTTCGTTTCAAATTTACGAAAGTTCGTTATCGTGGTATCGTTAAAAATCTTAACAAGCTGAATGTTCTGTTTGCTTGTACAAATCTGATGATGTATGCGTATGCAAAAAAGCATTCTGTTCAAGCCGTGGGATAAGTGTACCCTCTTGGGGGTAAGAACACTCAAAAATAGCTTATATGTGCAATTTTCAATCGTTTTTCATCAGATTTGTGAAATAATTTATCAAGACATCAATTTAGACTCGGAATGCATTATTTTATTCAGTGTTTCCTTTAAATATATAATATAGACAGATGATATTTATAATTCCGAAATTTTAAAATTATAAGCATAATGTATAACAATGTGTAAAAATAGGAGAATAATTATGGATTGGATGGAATGGATAATAACAATATATTTGTTTTGTATTAATATCATTTCAATAGTAATTACAATATATGACAAAAAGGCATCAAAAAAACGAGGAAAAAGAATTCCTGAAAAGCAACTGATCTTTCTGACAGTTATAGGTGGTGGAATAGGTATGTATATAACAATGCTTGTTTTCCGGCACAAAACAAAACATCTGAAGTTTATGGTTGGTATACCTGTAATTGTAGCAGTTGAGATTTTGTTACTTTTATTATTGAAATTTTACCTGAAATGAGTTTTCTATATCCGGAAAAGTTAAATCAACGGGTGGAGCAATATTATAAAGCTTTGTGTTGAAACAGATTGTATAGCATATCTGCGATATGGACGAACCGGTCTGTGAGATCTGCGGCAGCGAGCTTGCCTGTATCGGAGAGGAATTTGTTAGTAGCGAGCTGAAATCATTTTGGCACAGACGGATGTGGCAGATATCTATAGCAAGGTCGGTCTACAAGTATGCACATTGCTCTAACAATGAACAGATAAATATCTTCAAGGTTGCTACTCCAATGTTCGTGATAAAGGTAAGCATGGAAACACCAACTGCGGTAACATTATGTTATGTAGCAGAGATATCAGCCCGATATGTTTCTCACAATACAGTTAAAATACTCAAGATTTGTGTTTGTATTGGTGGCGATACGCTTGCTGACCGAGTGAACAACAGTTCTATCATTGATTTGACAGACTATAGCATAGGATGTGTGAAATTACTGCTTGCAAAATCGAATTATTCATGCTGGTGAAACACCTTTGTGCATTCTGTACATAGACGACAAGCCTACCGATTTTCAATTAAGTATGTAGATATTCTGCAGCAGGCAGGATTCAAAATATAAGATTTACTGTACTACCATATATAACAAAATCGTGGCAGGTGGTCGAAAAATTCTTAAGGGCAAACGAATGCCGATTTGGTTGGTATAAAAATTTAGAGAAAAACACTTAAGAAACCATTGTTTAGAAAAAATATTTTTCAAAACTAAATGCAACGAATTTTTTGACTTATAATTACCATCCGGTTCGAAATATATAAATAGATTTAAATTAAATGCA
The DNA here is from genome assembly GCA_947589365.1 of uncultured Clostridia bacterium. Lineage (GTDB taxonomy): Bacteria > Bacillota > Clostridia > Oscillospirales > Acutalibacteraceae > UBA1213. The sequence continues at coordinate 2,050 of CANQAJ010000078.1, forward strand.
ACATACTGTTGATTAGACTAGGTCTTGTTTGAAAAATGTAGAAAGTTGTGCTACATCAACAAAATAAAAATAAGAAGAGAGGTAAATGAAACCCGGAAAAGAAGAGTCGAGCTTATTATAACAAGTTGCAATTCGACGAAACCATTTTGTTGTCTGTAACATTGGGTTAAAACCACCGCTTTCAGGTTGACCTGCTTGTAATGATGAATAAATCTTTGGTTAGTAATAAAACCGGAGGTGACATCAATGGAGAATCACAGAACATCATCACACTGCACATACGATATAAAATATCATATTGTATGGATAACAAAATACAGAAAACTTGTATTGATAGGAAAAATTGCTGAAAGAACAAGAGATATAATCAGACAGGTATGCAGCAGTAATGAAGTAGAGATATTATCAGGTCATGTAGGAAAAGACCATATACACTTGTTAGTATCAGTTTTACCACATTTGTCAGCAAGCAGATTGGTTCAGTATATGAAAGGAAATTCATTATATAAAATTCAAAAAGAATTCAAAAAGCCGAACAAACAGTATTGGGTCGGACATATGTGGGCAAGAGGATATTTTGTTGCAAGCAGTGGCAATGTGACAGATGAAATAATAGCAGAATATATCAAAAATCAAGACCTTGAAGAAAGGCAAAATTCAGACAATTTTAATATCGGTCAACTTCAGGCGGCTTTAGCCGCAGATTTAACCTACCGCCTTTAGGCGGTAATGGTTCAGTTATGGATGTGCCATAGACGGATTGTAGGTTTTTACTTTGTTGTCGGGAATACAAAAGCGAAGGAATTGTTATAATTAATTAGGTATATTCCTAATGAACATTCTTGTAAAAATCATTACTTTTGTTTTTTTACTAAGTAAGTTATAAAAAAATTTATATATAATTATAATTTTTGATTATATAAAAAACTACTGTTAATTTTTTATCGGAAAGGTTGATTAAAGTGAAAGAAACGATAAAGACAATATGCAGACTGACAGAAGCGGATAAGAAATGTATCAAGAAAAAATATTTTAGTATCACGCCACAGGTATGCGGATGTAAATACTTCGGCATGATACTAAGGAGTGACGGTACGACCGAAATAATCAATACTGCCGGAAATGAGATAGATTATGACAAGGATAGCTGGAGCAATATTACAAGGCTGTATGCCGGAGAAGGACACATAGCAGGACTTCGTGCGGATGGAACCGTCGTTGCAGTCGGCGATAACAGCAGAGGTCAGTGTGAAACAAGCGAATGGAATAATATAATTGATATATCCGCCGGTAACGGATATACAATGGGGCTTACATCAGATGAAAAATATTTTATTGCCGGCGGCTTTGAAAGTATAGACGATGAATCGGACGAAAGTGAAGTAGAGATGTTGGAAATGCCGGAAAATATACAGAAATCCGAAATAAAAGAAAATACAGAGAAGTCAAAAATAAGTGTAACAGACGATACAAAGATAAAATATACACCTGTTGATGATTTTAAATATAAATACAATAATGACGATACAGTAACAATAACAAAATACGTAGGGAATTTTACCGAGGTAAATATTCCTCCTAAAATAAAAGGTCGTGTTGTCACTTCGATAGGAGAAAAGGCTTTCAGTGGCTGTAGCAGTCTTACAAACATAAAAATCCCGAACAGTGTTACTTCTATAGGAGGTTATGCTTTCAGTGGTTGCAGCAGTCTTACAAACGTGATAATCCCAAACAGTGTTACTTCTATAGGAGGTCATGCTTTCAGTGGTTGCAGCAGTCTTGAAAGTATAACAATTTCGGATAGTGTTATTTCAATAGGAGAATGGGCTTTCGGTTGTTGCAGCAGTCTTAAAAGCATAACAATCCCTGACAGTGTTACTTCAATAGGAGATTGGGATTTCAATGGTTGCAGCAGTCTTACAAACATAATAATCCCTGACAGCGTTACTTCAATAGGATACGGTGCTTTTTATGGTTGCAGCAGTCTTGAAAGTATAACAATCCCTGACCGTGTTACTTCAATAGGAGATTGGGCTTTCAGAGGTTGCATCAGTCTTACAAACATAACAATCCCGAACGGTATTACTTCAATAGAAAAATGGACTTTCAGTGGTTGTAGCAATCTTGAAAGCATAACAATACCTGACAGTGTTACTCAGATAAGAAGCTATGCTTTTTATTGTTGCATCAGTCTTACAAGCATAACAATCCCGAAAAGTGTTGCTAAAATGGGAGAATATGTTTTTAATCAATGTTCGAGTCTAAAGACAATTTATATAAAAGGTAAAAAATCAAGACCGAATTCTTGGGACATTTATTGGGATAGTAATATGTCAGCTAAAATAATCTGGTCGGAAGTGTCGGAAAATATACAGAAATCCGAAATAAAAGAAAATACAGAGAAGTCAAAAATAAGTGTAACAGACGATACAAAGATAGAATATACACCTGTTGATTATTTTAAATATAAATACAATAATGACGATACAGTAACAATAACAAAATACATAGGGAATTTTACCGAGGTAAATATTCCTCCTAAAATAAAAGGTCGTGTTGTCACGAATATTGGTGAGAACACATTTAAATGGTGCAATAAAATTATAACTATAACGATCCCTGACAGTGTTACTTCGATAGGAGGTTCCGCTTTTTGTGAGTGTAGCAGTCTTGAAAGCATAGCAATCCCGAACAGTGTTACTTCTATAGGAGGTCATGCTTTCAGTGGTTGCATCAGTCTTGGAAGTATAAAAATCCCGAACAGTGTTACTTCAATAGGAGAGTGGGCCTTCAAAGGTTGCAGCAGTCTTAAAAACATAATAATCCCGAAAAGTGTTGCTGAAATAGGAAAATATGTATTTTCCGGATGTTCAAGTTTAAAAACGATTTATATAGAAGGTAAAAAAACAAGACCCGGTTCTTGGGATTTTTGGTGGGATTATGATAGCAATGCCCAAATAATTTGGAATGCATGATAATACAAATTTATAAGGTAGCTTGTGTTCTTGAAACAGGCAGATTAATACATTCGATGATTACTTATATCAGGATACATCATATGTTGTTTGCCTAAATAAAAGTGTAACGGACTTCTAAGGTCAGAGTTGACTTTGGAAGTCCGCCCGTATTAATAATTCTTGGAAAAACAGATTTCTGTACGTATTTTTTATTGTTATTTTATCATACTGATTGAGGTATATGTTTGTCTTTTTGTGCATTTAATTTAAAATATAACAAGATGATCCTCATTAAATTGTCGAAAATCGGTTGAATTGGGATTTTCTATATGTTATAATTTACAAAAATATTCCTTTGAGTGCAGATACCGAATATAAAAACTGTGTTATTTTTTAGTTGGGAAGGTTGATTAAAGTGAAAGAAACAATAAAGACAATATGCAGACTGACAGAAGAGGATAAGAAATGTATCAGGTCAAAGTATTTAAATATTGTATCGCCTGATGATCTTGAGTATAAATATAACGATGACGGTACAGTAACAATAACAAAGTATGTAGGAATTGCAATTGAGGTAAATATTCCATCCGAAATAGAGGGTCGTGTTGTTACTTCAATAGGAGAAAGGGCTTTCGGTGGTTGCAGCAGTCTTACAAACATAATAATCCCGGACAATGTTACTTCAATAGGATACGGTGCTTTCGGTGACTGTAGCAGTCTTGAAAGTATAACAATCCCGAACAGTGTTACTTCAATAGGAGCAAGGACTTTCAGTGATTGCATAAGTCTTACAAACATAACAATTCCTGACAGTGTTACTTCTATAGGAGGTTATGCTTTCAGTGGTTGTAGCAGTCTTACAAACATAATAATCCCGGACAATGTTACTTCAATAGAATACGGTGCTTTCGGTGACTGTAGCAGTCTTGAAAGTATAACAATCCCGAACAGTGTTACTTCAATAGGAGTAGGGACTTTCAGTGATTGCATAAGTCTTACAAACATAACAATTCCTGACAGTGTTACTTCAATAGGAGAATGGGCTTTCAGAGGTTGTAGCAGTCTTACAAACATAACTATCCCAAACAGTGTTGTGATTGTTCAACGTGGAGCATTTGATGGTTGTTCAAAACTTATAGATATTTCAGTAGATACAAATAATAAAGTGTATTTTTCAATAGACGGAGTATTGTTTAGTAAAATCAAAAAAGAATTGATTCGTTGTCCGGAAGGAAAAAAGGGTGTGTATATTATACCATATAGTATTAAGAGTATAGGTAACGGTTCATTTAGGAATTGTTCAAATCTTGTCAAAATAGTTATACCTGATAGTGTTAAGAGTATAGATTATGGTTCATTTCGTGATTGTTCAAATCTTCTTGAAATAACTATACCTGACAGCGTTAAGAGTATAGGTCCATTGGCTTTTATTTTATGTTCAAATCTTACAAAAGTGTTTATTCCGAATCATGTTAAGAGTATTGGATATGAAACATTTGAAGGTTGTTGTAATCTTGAAAGTGTAGTTGTAATTAATAGATATACCAAAATAGGTGAAGATGCATTTAATGCATGTAATAAGATTGTTTTGTATGGAAAGAAAAATTCTAAAGTACAAAGATATGCCCAAAAAAATAATATTAAATTTAAAATAATATAAAAATAAAAAAGGTGATTTGATATGAAGCGAACAATAAAAACAATTTACAGACTGACAGAAGAGGATAAAAAATATATTAAGTTAAAATATATGGAGTATTTTTCCGGTATAAGTTTAAGTGATTACCTGAAAAAATATGGAGAAAAAATAAGCTTTGCTGAGGCAGAGTGGATATTATTTCCAATAATAGATGCGTTGTCATCACTTTGCGAAAAAGGGATAATACATGGGAGTGTTTGTCCTGATAATATATTTATAGCAGCAGATGGAACAATTAAGCTGATTGATTTTTGTGAGTCGAGATATGGTTATGTTAATAAAACTCATAATCCTGATGTTTATTCCATCGCAGCAACATTTTACAGGGTAATAACAGGACATATTCCTCCAAATCCTACAGATCAAATTAAAGGAGAAGGTCTGATAACGCACGATGTTAATATTATCCCCGAAGTAGAAAAAGTACTGTTCAAGGCTTTGGAGGTAATTCCTACTGACCGTTTTGAAAGTATGTCGGACTTTAAGGCAGCATTAATGGCCTGTGAAATTCCTGCAGAGATTCCGGTTGGAATTTATGATATGACACAGAGTACATATGAAAGCAATAACGATTATGTTTTGGAGGTAAAAGAAGAAGAATCTTCAATTACCGGGTCTGCCGGAGAAAAAATTGAAAAGTCGGGGGATTCGGTTGCCTCAACGAAAAAAGATTCTGTTGAAAATAAGAAAAAGCATATAAACAGAATTTTTCAATATAGCATAGCAGCATTGGTTGTTGTTATAATTTCAATTGTGGTAAGTCAAACGATATTTGGCAACTCCGTACAAACGGAAAGAAACATTACAGAAACTTCCCCGGACGAAGATATTGTTGAAGTGACTTCAATAAGTCAGAGCAATATTGAAGTACCGATAACAGGTCAGGATAGCGATCAAAATTCATTACAAAGTTATATCAGCAGACAAAGTTCCACTATAAGCTCAAACTCTTCACTAAATCAAGACTTTACACAAAACCCTCAGGTAGAGCAAAGTCCAGCTCTGAATCAAACCAACAAACAAATTATATCAACAAATCAAGATTCATCACCAAGTCAAATCAGCAATGAGCAACCATATTCAAGCAGTAATTCTGAGTATAAATATACAGTATCAAACAATAAAGTTACCATAGATAAATATGTTGGCAATGACCTAATTGTGGAAATCCCATCAATGATTGATGGAAATCCTGTTACAACAATAGGTGTTGAAGCTTTTTATAGACTTACTGACATTGAAAGTATAGAAATCCCTGACAGTGTTACTGCAATAGGAGATTTTGCTTTCGCATATTGCAGCACTCTTCAAAGCATAAACCTTCCAAACAATATTACTTTAATAGGTTGTTCTTTTCAAGGATGCAGCAGTCTTAAAAACATAACAATCCCGGACGGTATTACTTCAATAGAAAAATGGACTTTCAGTGGCTGTAGCAGTCTTGAAAGCATAACAATCCCGAACAGTGTTACTTCGATAGGAGATGGTGCTTTCGGTGACTGTAGCAGTCTTACAAGCATAACAATCCCTGACAGTGTTACTTCTGTAGGCGACGATGCTTTCAGTGGCTGTAGCAGTCTTACAAACATAATAATCCCGGACAATGTTACTTCAATAGGATACGGTACTTTTGGTGACTGTAGCAGTCTTACAAGCATAACAATCCCTGGCAGTGTTACTTCAATAGGAGGTTTCGCTTTTTGTGGTTGCAGCAGTCTTGAAAGCATAACAATACCTGACAGTGTTACTTCTATAGTCAACGATACTTTTCTTAACTGTAGTAGTCTTATAAACATAACAATTCCTGACAGTGTTACTTCTGTAGGCGACGATGCTTTCAGTGGCTGTAGCAGTCTTACAAACATAACAATTCCTGACAGTGTTACGTTAATAGGAGACAATACTTTTTATGGTTGCTTGAATCTCGAAAAAATTTACATAAAAGGGAAAAGCTCGCAGCCTGATTCATGGTCGGATATGTGGCTATCAAATTGCCCTGCTGAAGTAACTTGGGAAACATAATAAAATTATAATATCATTCCTATAAATTCGAATGTGAAAAACAAAAAGGGTTGTTATAATTAAATATTTTCCAAGTGAACCATTGTAAAAACATTCCTAATACTCGTTCATTTTTCCTTTGAGGTAGGTATTATAGATTTTTCTATTTTTCGTTATATAAAAAACTGTGTTATTTTTTAATTGGGAAGGTTGATTAAAGTGAAAGAAACAATAAAGACAATATGCAGACTGACAGAAGAGGATAAGAAATGTATCAAGAAAAAATATTTTAGTATCACGCCACAGGTATGCGGATGTAAATACTTCGGCATGATCCTAAGGAGTGACGGTACGACCGAAATAATCAATACTGCCGGAAATGAGATAGATTATGATAAGGATAGCTGGAGCAATATTATAAGGCTGTATGCCGGAGAAGGACACATAGCAGGACTTCGTGCGGACGGGACTGTTGTTGCGGTCGGCGATAACTGCAGAGGTCAGTGTGAAACAAGCGAATGGAATAATGTAATTGATATATTTGTCGGTAACGGATATACAATGGGGCTTACATCAGATGAAAAATATTTTATTGCCGGCGGCTTTGAAAGTATAGACAATGAATCGGACGAAAGTGTAACAGACGATACAAAGATAGAATATACACCTGTTGATGATTTTGAGTATGAATACAATAATGACGATACAGTAACAATAACAAAATACGTAGGGAATTTTACTGAGGTAAATATTCCACCCCAAATAGAAGGCGGTGTTGTTACTTCAATAGGATACGGTGCTTTTGGTGACTGTAGCAGTCTTACAAGCATAACAATCCCTGACAGTGTTACTTCAATAGGCACCAGTGCTTTTCGTGGTTGTAGCAGTCTTGAAAGTATAACAATCCCGGACAGTGTTACTTCAATAGGCACCGGTGCTTTTTATGGTTGCAGCAGTCTTACAAACATAACAATCCCTGACAGTGTTATTTTAATAGAAGAATGGGCTTTTTATGGTTGTAGCAGTCTTACAAACATAATAATCCCGGACAGCGTTACTTCAATAGAAAATTATGCCTTTTGGTGCTGCCGAAGTCTTACAAACATAACAATTCCTGACAGTGTTACTTCAGTAGGAGAATGGGCTTTCAGTGGTTGTAGCAGTCTTACAAACATGATAATCCCAAGCGGTGTTACTTCTATAGGAGGTTATGCTTTCAGTGGTTGCAGCGGTCTTGAAAGTATAACAATCCCGAACAGTGTTACTTCGATAGGAGGTGATGCTTTCAGTGGTTGCAGCAGTCTTGAAAGTATAACAATCCCGAACAGTGTTACTTCAATAGGAGAATGGGCTTTTTATGGTTGCAGCAGTCTTACAAACATGATAATCCCAAACAGTGTTACTTCTATAGGAGGTTATGCTTTCAGTGGTTGCAGCGGTCTTGAAAATATAACAATACCAAAAATGGTTGATAAAATGGGAAAATATGTATTTTCCGGATGTTCAAGTTTAAAAACGATTTATATAGAAGGTAAAAAAACAAGACCCGGTTCCTGGGATTTTTGGTGGTGTTATGATAGCAATGCCCGGACAATTTGGAATGCATGATTATAAATTGCAATATAAAATGCCTGTGAAATTAAGTGATATTTAGTTTTAAAATTAACTTATTGGAGGATAAGCACATGAATAAAAATACGCACTATGTAAAAACGCTCGTTACAATTGTAAAAAATTGTATAGTTATGTTTGGTATATATGTAGTACAATTTATTTTGTTTCCAACATTAATTCCGATTTATTATCCAAGAAGTACAGAAAGTACCTTTATCTTTGTAATAACAGTTATTATAGGATCAATTTTAGGTATTTGTTTTATTAGCGGAAAAATCAAGTTTTGGTTAATACCTGATTTTCTCTACGGATTGTTAATTTTAATTTATTCCGGAAAAGGTTTGTATGGTTTTGGTCTTTATGGCATAACGCTTGATGGTTTACAGCCAAAATATGATTATTTATATGCGTTGATATCAGTTGTAATTTTAATTGTTTTTTTATTTATTGTTCAAATAATTATTGTTGTTTTGAAAAATATACTTCATAAATAAAGACATCTGAAAATAATATTAACCATACCTTATATGACATAATATAATTGCTGTCAACTCTTTCCGTCAGGAAGGATGTGTGCTGATTGGATCCATTAACTTCTTTTGTCTAAGGCAATTATAGCATATGCAAAACGAAAAAGCAATATTCATGAGAAAAATTATTCACAGTGTAATTGAATTATACAAACAATCGTGCTCAACTTTAATTGTGTCATTGAAATGGGCGAGTAATATGTTCGGTTGAATTTTTGACCCCCACAATTAAAAAACAAATACACTACAACACAGCCGCGTGTTTCTTTTACATAATGCACAAGATTTATGCTGAAGTTAAATATAATTTATGTAAATTTCTAAGAAATTCAGTAGCAAAATACACAAAAAATCAATCAAAATTTCTACTAAAATTAACAAAGAAATTGCTTGAAATTGGTTTTCCGCTGTGTTATGATAT